>JACUUU010000427.1 GCA_014859065.1 Anaerolineales bacterium | reverse complement strand
ACTGAGGACCACATCATCACCACCATTTCCTACGGCTTGCAGCTTGAGGGCGATTCCATCACATCCACGCAGATGGATCTCAAAAACCAGTTGTTAAACTACTTACGCAAACGGTCTATCCTGTTTGTTATGGATGGCTTTGAGCACCTTGCGGATCATGCAGAAATTTTCTCGGATATCCTTGAATCTGCACCCAGAGTCAAATTATTGGTTACTTCACGCCAGCGATTAGGACTGGAGGCCGAATGGACCTATTCTATCCAGGGTTTGTCCACCTCCCACAACGCAGTACAAAAGGGGTCTGAGGATTCAGATGCCACGCGTTTATTCATCGAACGGGCTCGCCAGGTTAAATTAGATTTTACACCTTCAAGCCAAGATCGCCAAAATATAGCCCACATTTGCCAGATAGTGGAAGGCCTGCCGTTAGGTATTGAGTTAGCAGCATCCTGGCTGTCGTCGCTCTCACCCATTGAAATTGCTGCGGAAATCGATAAGACTGTGGATTTCCTTTCGCGGCCAATGAGTGATGCCAGTGAAAAGCACCATAGCCTTTATGGGGTATTTGAACGTTCCTGGTCACGACTCACGGTCGACCAACGTGAAATATACTCTAAACTGTCTGTGTTTCGAGGTGCTTTTGACCGATTGGCAGCTGAAGAAATCGCTGGTGCTAATGTACAGCAGCTTTCACAATTTGTGGATATGTCGTTGTTAAAACGGGATGTTTCCGGTTATTATTCACTCCACAATTTGCTCAAGCAATTTGCCAAAGATAAGCTTCATCAGAAAAAGACGGATGTAGATGATATTCATGAGAAGTTTTCCCGTTATTATGCCAATTTCCTGACTAACCAGAAGGCGCTCTTGATGAGTGTGGGTATGCTCAACGCGCGTCAGGAGATCCGCCAGGAATTTGACAATATTCGGGCTGCAATCTATTGGGCTACTATCCATTGGGATGTTCAAATTGTTAGGCCTCTATACCATGCACTTATCATCTATTACACGGTTCACAACTGGCAGGAAGGTTTGGATACTTTTCGGGATTTGTCACATCAAAGAATGGAATTCTTGATAGTAAGAGGCGTTCCTGATCCGGCTATTGATCACATTTTCTTGATAGCCAGTATTCATTACGCTTTAGTTCTCAGTAACATAGGACAGATCGAAGAAAGTGAGCAAATTGCCAGCGACTGCCTGGAACCATTACGGAAGTTTGGTTTCAAAGAGGAACTTTCAGAGTGTATGCAAATACTGGGTTTGGATGCTTCTTTCAAGGGAGATTATGAGTCGGCAAAGACATACCTTGAAAAAGCTGTGCTGGTCGGGCATGAATGTGATTTTGATATTTGGCCAATTTTTCTGCTGTGGCTAGGGCATACTTATTTTCTGCTTGGCGAATATGAGCAGGGGTTGTTAAGTATTGAAAAGGTCTATGAAGTTTATGATCGGATGGGCTCACAATGGGGAAAAGCTTTTGCCTTAAGCAAGATTGGTATGGTTTATGATGGTCTCAATAAGCATCACAAAGCAATTGGTTATCATCAAGAATCGTTGGAGATATTTGAGAAAATCGGTAATCAGGCAGGTATAGGTTATGCTTTGAGTCGGATGAGCCTGAGCGCATGGTTTTTGGGTGATTATGTTCAGGCTGCACAATTAGGCTTGAGGGGTTTGGAAGCTTTTAACGACCTCGGGCATAGCTGGGGAGTAGGAGTCTCCTGGTGCCGGGTTGGTTTTTCTTATCTGGGATTAGGTGATACGGATACTGCCCGGAGATATTTTAAAGATGCATTATTGCAGTCTACTCGAAATCAAATGATGCCACTACGCCTGTATGCTTTATTGGGGTTAGCATGCGTACAGACACAATTGGGCAACTGGGCTGCTGCCAAAAGGCTGGTCCGCTACATTCAGGAACATCCAGAGATGCCCCAATCCTACATTGACCAGGCAGCGTTTTGGTTGTCAAAGTTAGAATGAATATAAATTACACAATCAGATCTGGTTGGACGCGCCTATCACCGGGTGCTGAAGTTGAGCCGGACGATTGCAGCTTTGGCGGGGTCGGAGGTGATCACCCAGGTGCATTTAGCGGAGGTGCTGCAGTATCGACCCAAGCTGGATTTGATGTAATTCATTCACAATTTTAGATACAGCAAAGTTTAAGATCGATTTACCT
>JACUUU010000078.1 GCA_014859065.1 Anaerolineales bacterium | reverse complement strand
AATAAAACCTCCTCATCGTAAAACCGGTAAGCAGTCAGGTGGTTTTGCCAAATGATGAAACAGAATTATGAGCGATAGGAGTAGAGAGATGATGGAGAAAGAATACTACATCTTGATCGTTGATGATGATCCCGACATCTTGGAGAATATCTTGGCTGTCCTTGAGACAAAACCCTACCGTTTGGCAACCGCCAGGGATGGCAAGAAGTGCATGGAGATGCTCCACCAGGAGCTGCCTGATCTCTTGGTTCTAGACTTGCTCATGCCAAGAATGGATGGTTGGGGTGTAATCAGAGAAATGCGCAGCGAACCACGCTTCGCTCGAGTTCCGATCATGGTTCTATCGACCGTTATTGAAGATGCCAGTCGTCGCCGTTATGAACTGGAGACAGGCATGGCAATGGACGTTCAAGATTACATCCAAAAACCGATCCGGCCAATGGAATTAATTCAGACCGTTGAGAGAATGTTGAAAATATATGCTAAATGAGTCACCCACTTCCCTGGAAATCACTGCTGAGCGTTTGAGCAGATCAGAAATATTGACCAATCTCGACGACGATGATCTGATTTCAATCGCCAAGTTTTGCCGCGAAGAAATTTATCAGGATGGCCAGATTGTGTTAACGGAAATGGAAGCAGCTGACAAACTCTTCTTGGTCGAGCGTGGAAAACTGGCTCTGGAAAAGAGAATACAAATAGGGCGTCAATCAACGCCGCGTAACGCGACCATTGACTATGTATGCCCAGGAATGATAGCAGGTTTTTCAGCTCTAACACCGCCTTATGTTTATTCTACATCTGCTATTTGTGTCGAGCCTACCCGTGTTATAGCTATCGATGCCAGATTGTTAAGAGAATTCTTGCGAAACAATCCACAAGCCGGTTTAATTGTTATGACTCACCTTGCCAGCTTGATTGGAAGCCGATACCGGAGCGCCATCAATACGCTAACCTATTTCTTGTCTATCGTCTCCCACGAACTTCGATCTCCGCTAGCAGCGGTGGAAAATTATCTTCAGACCATCTTATGGAGTTACGCTAATGAGTTGAGTCCTAAACTTGACCGCATGCTTAAGCGTAGCTTGGTGCGTATAACCGATTTGCGCAACCTCATTGGCGACGTGGTAGACTTGGCACGCATGCGACCCGAACAGATACAAGCAGATTTCGAATGGTTTGACCCTGGAGAGGTAGGCGCCGAATCCATTGAAGATACCCGTTTGCTGGCTGCTGAAAAAGGCATTCGTGTAAAAGTTGAAAGACCACCCCATTTTGAGGTGATCGTAGGTGCCCGTCGTAGAATGCGACAGGTATTCACCAATCTGCTCAACAATGCCATCAAGTTCTCCCCCCCGAATGGCCAGGTGATTTTTCGAGCATGGTACGAGACCGATGCGGTTTTCTTTGAGGTAGAAGATCAAGGACCTGGAATCCCCGAAGATGAATTACCGATGATCTTTCAAGATTTCTTTCGCGCGGAGAACGTTGGTGATCTACCTGGAACCGGTCTGGGTCTGTCTATCGCTAAGAAAATCATTGACGCTCATGGTGGTCAGATATATGCAATAAACTTGTCCAATGGTACAGGAAATACTGGCACCCGCTTTACTGTAAAAATTCCACGTAATTTGATGACACCTGATATGCGCAAACGGCAGTGGAAAGAAATGGATCTATAAATAATTAGGGATAACTGTGGGATGAAATTATCTATCCTTCATCCAGCTGGTAAGTGTCAATTATGGTAATTCAGCCTACACCACAATCTCACCAAAGCACGATTACAGGGGCTGTTATGGTCGTGGGTGGCGGAGTTACTGGTATGCAAGCTGCGCTCGATTTGGCAGAACAAGGTTTTAAAGTATATATCGTCGAGAATCAATCCGCTATTGGCGGACATATGGCCCAATTGGATAAGACCTTCCCAACCAATGACTGTGCCATGTGCAGTATCAGCCCGAAGCTGGTTGACACTGGTAGACATCTCAATATCCATCTATTGACCAGTTGTGAAGTCCTTGATGTTCAAGGTGAACCCGGAAAGTTTTGTGTAACCTTGAAACGGAAACCGCGCTACATTGATATCAACAAATGCATTGCCTGTAGTAAATGTGCCGAGGTTTGCCCTGTCTCTCTACCAGATCATTTCGAAATAGGGATGAGAGAGCGCAAAGCCGCATATCGCCTCTACCCGCAGGCAGTACCAGCAGCCTATGCCATAGAAAAAGAAGGAATCGCGCCTTGCCGGAGCGCCTGTCCAGCCGGTCAACGTGCTCAGGGATATATCTCTCTCATCGCTGAGGGTCGCTATCGCGAAGCGCTGAGAGTGATAAAAGAAGATAATCCCTTTCCTAGCGTCTGCGGACGTACCTGTCACCATCCTTGTGAAGGAAATTGCACCCGTGCCCTGGTTGACGAAGCTGTGGGAATAATGTCATTGAAACGCTTTGTGGTCGATTATGCCTTAGCATATGGTCGTGACCAGGTTGTGCCAACCCCACGTACACGCCCCCAATGGATCGCTGTAATAGGCGCAGGGCCTGCTGGTTTGACCACGGCTCATGATTTAGTAAAAATGGGTTACGGGGTGACAGTCCACGAAGCACTCCCAGTAGCTGGAGGAATGATGCAGGTGGGAATACCTGCCCATCGCCTGCCTAAAGGCATCTTACAGCAAGATATCGACGATATCCTGGCTTTGGGTGTGATCTTGAAAACCAATTCACCTATTCGCGATCCTCAAAAGCTCCTGCAAGAGGGTTATGACGCAGTCTGCCTTGCCACAGGAATGTATAAATCTGACCATACCATTGGACTCGAAGGTGAAGATGCGCTTGGAGTTATCTCCGCAGCCACATTCCTGCGCAAGATTAATCTTGGAGAGTCAGTCCAAATTGGAGGTCGGGTTGCAGTGGTAGGCGGCGGAATTACTGCACTAGATGCTGCCGCTGTTGCGCGCCGTCTAGGCGCCCCAGAGGTCTTCTTATCTCTCGACCGTCCACGTGGTGAGCTACCAGCTTACCAATGGGAAGTGTCTGCTGTCGAGACAGAAGGTATCAAAATTCTCGAACGAACTGTAGCCACACGAATTCTGGTAAAAGATAACCATGTATCTGGCATAGAGTTAGCCCAAACTTCTCGCGGAATGTCGCGGGATAAATACGGACGTCGGCGTCCCAATATAAAACCTGGAACTGAAGTTACCCTCGAAGTTGATACTGTTATCATCACGGTTGGACAATTCTCGGATTTGTCTTTTCTGGACGAGCAATTTCATGATTTGCCTGCTGACGAAGAAACTCTGGCAAGCGATATCCCAGGGATATTCGTGGTAGGTGGTCAGAAAACGGGAGCCAGCTTTATTATCGAGGCTGTAGCATTAGGCCACCGTGTTTCCCAGTCTATCCACCATTACCTACAGAGGAATTTATCGAAAGAGGCAGCCTCCCCACCATTCCCAGTTGTAAAGTTTTCCAGATCTGAATTATCTCAAAGGGTTAACAAAGGGGAAATAATTCATAGCTCAAGAACTGAGCCAGCATTACTGCCTATTGAAGAGCGTGTCACCAGTTTCCGGGAGGTTGTCTTAGGTTTGACCGAGATACAAGCTCGTAAAGAAGCAAATCGCTGTCTGCAGTGCGGTGTTTGCTCCGAATGTCTTGCCTGTGTGTACGCCTGTGAGGTAGATGCAATCGATCATAGCATGCGTCCTGAGGAGATACAGCTCGAGGTAGGTGCAATGATTTTAGCCCCTGGGTATCAAGTTTATGATGCTGCCTTATCAGAGGAGTACGGATTTGGACGCTACCCGGATGTAATCACCTCGCTCCAATTTGAACGCATGCTTTCGGCCTCAGGTCCAACGATGGGATACATCAAACGCCCATCCAATAACAAAACACCAGAAAGAATCGCTTTTATCCAATGCGTTGGTTCCCGTGACTTGCAACACGACTATTGTTCATCAGTTTGTTGTATGTATGCCACGAAAGAAGCCATGATTGCCAAAGAACATCATCCGGATCTGAAAATCGAAATCTTCCTAATGGATTTACGTGCCTTCTCAAAAGGCTATTGGGAATATTTTGAGAGGGCTCGTCAGCGTTTTGGCATCCAATATCACCATTGTAGAGTAAGTATGGTACGCCGTGACCCTATAACCCAGCAATTAATCATTCAGTTCCCAAATGAAACCGGCAAAATAACGAATGAGCGCTTTGACATGGTAGTCCTATCGGTCGGAATGGAGATGTCTGAATCCGTTCGTCATCTGGGTCGTCGATTGGGAGTTGAACTAGATGATTATGGCTTTTGCCACAGCGTTAATTTCAATCCATTGGAAACAACCAAACCTGGTATTTTCGCTGCCGGACCTTTCCGAGAACCTAAAGATATCCCCGAGTCGGTGATTGAAGCCAGCGGTGCAGCTGCTAGCGCAGCCACCCTATTATCTCCAGCCCGTTATTCACTTACTTCCGCTCCTGAATTTCCTCCAGAACGTGACATCAGCCAAGAAGAGCCGCGTATTGGTGTTTTCGTCTGTTCATGTGGTTCCAATATAGGTGGTTTCTTGGATGTGCCCGCTGTCACCAACTTTGCCTCTCAGTTACCCCAAGTTACTCACAGCGAGTGGAACCTTTACACCTGTTCTCAAGAAGGCATAAGCTTGATCACCAAGAAAGTAAAGGAACATAACCTAAACCGGGTAGTAGTTGCCAGTTGCAGCCCTCTTACTCACCAACAATTGTTTCAGGACAGCATTCGCTCCGCCGGTCTCAACCCCTTCTTGTTCGAGATGGCAAATATCCGCAACCAGTGTTCTTGGGTGCACTCTCACGACTGGCAGGTAGCTACAGATAAGGCGAAAGATTTAGTTAATATGGCAGTCAGACGTGCAGCCACCTTAGAGTCGTTAAACACGGTAGAGGTAACAGTCAATCCAACCGCATTGGTAGTTGGGGCTGGCGCAGCAGGGATGACGGCTGCCCTCACGTTGGCAGATCAGGGATTCCCTGTCCACCTGGTTGAGAGAGAGAAAGAGTTAGGTGGAAACTTACGCCATCTCTTTATACCTTTGGCTAATATCGACCCCCAAGAGGTACTCAAGGAATTGGTAACACGCGTTCAAACCCATCCCAACATTACGCTTCACCTGGAAAATGAGGTTTTCAGCACACAAGGTTTCAAAGGTAACTTCAAGTCCACCCTCATCCATAAATCAGGCAGCATCTTCGAGATCGACCATGGAGCCACAATTCTAGCAACAGGTGCACAAGAATATCACTGTACGGATTACAATTACGGTAGCCATCCTCGTATTATCACCCAATTGCAATTCGAACAATTACTGCTCAAAAATTTACCTTACCAGATAGAACATGATAATGGTAAAGAATTAAATCCCTTGAATTTTAGATATGATGTTAAATTAGGTGATTTATACGATGCTCACTTCGAAACCTGGTGGAAATCCGCTGTACCTGAAAATATCGTGATGATCCAATGCGTTGGGCTGGGAGAAAAATATTGCAGTCGGGTATGCTGCACCCAGGCAATAAAAAATGCCTTATGGGTAAAAGAATTTTTCCCAAACATCAGGGTAACGATTTTATACCGGGATATTCGCACTTATGGATTCAAAGAGAGTCTGTACACAGAGGCGCGCAAACGAGGCGTTGATTTCATCCGCTATAACTTTGATCAAAAGCCAGAATTATCATATCTAGACTCTAATAACACAACCGCTTACCAAATTCACTCGTCACAGGCTAACCTTCATTCAAAGATAATCATTCGAGTTTGGGATGCGAATATTAACCGCTGGCTTGAACTCACCCCTGATTTGGTAGTCCTGAGCATGGCGGTTATACCCTCGCATAATGCAGATAGATTGGCTAGCACTTTCAAAGTTGCGATAGATAGGGATGGTTTTTTTCAAGAAGCCCATGTAAAACTTCGTCCAGTAGATTTCGCATCTGAAGGTCTTTATATGGCAGGAATGGCTCACTATCCAAAATTGCTTGAGGAATCAATGATCCAGGCATATGCTGCAGCTTCACGGGCAGCTCGGGTACTTAGCCGCCAATCGCTGATCAGTGGTGGAAGGATTGCTGTTGTTGAACCAGACCGGTGTATTGCCTGCCTTACATGTGTACGTGTCTGCCCTTTCAACATTCCCAAAATTCGAACCGACCTGGTTGGAAGCGGAGGTTTGAATGGTTCTGCATTCATCGAACCAGCTGTCTGCCAGGGATGTGGTGTGTGCGCAGCTGAATGTCCTGCCCAGGCAATCCAGCTACTGCATTATAAAGACATGCAGATGAACGCTTATGTGGGAGCATTGTTTGAAACATGAACACACAACCGGTTTTTAGGAAAATGAATATTATCGCTTATTGTTGTGAACATTGTGCATACGCTGCGGCAGATCTGGCTGGCGGGTTGCGATTTCAATTTTCACCAGCAGCCAAGATAGTTCTAATCCCTTGTACAGGGAAAGTAGATATATTAAATTTGCTCTTGGCACTAGAGGGAGGTGCAGATGGGTTGTTCGTAGCCGGTTGACTGCCAGGCGATTGTCATTACCTGGAAGGTAATATTTTCGCCAAACGTCGCATCAACCGCTTGAAAACCTTGCTGGCTCAAATCGGATTGGAACCTGAACGAGTGCAAATGTTTGCGATGTCATCAACCATGGCAACAGAGTTCGTTTCTGCAATACAAGAGATGGTTGAAAGGATATCTGGTTTAGGGCCAAACCCACTGCGAAAAAATCACGAAAAACATTGCATGATTAAACCTGAAGGAAAAAATATTAGTGAATAATGTCAAACATAAGCTCTCATCTATTCTTGTTTCACCTTTGTTGATTTGGAGGTTGTTATGATCATAGCAGAACAAAAACCCCTTGATGAAATAAAATCCCTGGTTGGTAATGCCCAAAACGTGCTTGTCGTGGGTTGTGGGACCTGTGTGACCGTGTGTTTTGCAGGCGGCACACGTGAAGCAGCCATACTGTCCGCATCTCTACGCATGTCTTCAAAACTGGATGGTTATGAGAAAGCCGTTCAAGATGTAACTGTCCAACGCCAGTGCGAATGGGAATACCTGGACGAGGTCGCAAACCAGGTTAAAGAAGCTGACCTGATCGTTTCCTTGGGTTGTGGTATCGGTGTTCAGGCCATAGCGGAACATTTCCCAGACTCCTGGGTTGTACCTGGGCTTAATACTTCTTTCCTGGGATTACCCACCGAACAAGGGGTTTGGATGGAGCGTTGTGCTGCCTGTGGAGATTGTATTCTCGGTCTGACTGGAGGTATTTGCCCCATTGCTCGCTGCTCAAAATCGCTTTTAAATGGTCCTTGTGGTGGATCTGAAGATGGTCATTGTGAAATCAGCCCTGAAGTACCTTGCGCCTGGCAATTGATTTACGACCGTTTGAGCAGCATGGATAAGTTGGACGCCTTGCTTGAACTTCGCTTACCGAAAAACTGGCGTGCATCTCGGGATGGAGGTCCCCGTAAGATCGTCCGAGAAGACTTACGTCTGGCAGCAGAGGAGGAATGATTCATGAATGAAAGTAATAATCACAACGGTTACCTGGCTGGATCGAACCTGGAGCGAGTATTACGCGCAGGACACTTTGCGGTTACAGGTGAATTAGGTCCTCCCCAATCTGCAGATGGGGAAGAGATCCGCAAGAAAGCAAAACTTTTAAAGGGAATTTGTGAAGCTGTCAACATTACTGATAATCAGACAGCCATTGTTCGTATGTCAAGCATCGGTGCAGGTACCATCGTGGTCCAGGAAGGTTTGGAGCCAGTTATTCAAATGACCTGCCGCGACCGCAACCGCCTAGCTATCCAGAGCGATTTGTTAGGTGCGTACGCCCTCGGTATGCGAAATTTGTTGTGCCTCACTGGAGATCACCAGACATTTGGAAATCACCCCGATTCTAAAAATGTCTTCGATATCGATTCTATCCAATTAATCCGCATGGTTGCCGACATGCGGGATGAGCATATTTTCCAATGCGGAGATAGTTTCAAAGGACAGGAACCGCGCTTCTTTGTTGGGGCAGCTGCCGCGCCATTTGCAGACCCCATCGAGTTCCGGCCATACAGGCTGCAGAAAAAAGTAAAAGCGGGTGCGAATTTTATCCAAACACAATTGATCTACGATATCGAAGCCTTTAAAACCTTTATGGAGAAAGTTCGCCGATTGGGCTTGCATGAACAAACCTTCATCCTGGCTGGTGTTGGACCTCTAAAAAGCCCTGGTATGGCTAACTATATGAAGAAAAATGTGCCCGGCATTTTGATACCCGATGAAATGATTGCACGTATGACAAAAGCCGGCAAACCCTGGGCTGGAAAAAGTAAGGACGAATTGACTAAAGAAGATAAGAAAGCCCGCTCAGATGCCTGGAAGGCAGAAGGTATCCAAATTTGCATCGAATTAGTGCAACAGCTTCAAGAGATCGAAGGCGTAGCCGGTGTACATATCATGGCTATTGAGTGGGAAGAGGCTGTCAGACCTATCGTCGAAGGTGCCGGTTTATATCCCCGCCCGGTAGTTGAGGAGGTATCAAGTGACTGAGAACACACAAACGGAACCCCAACCTATCACTATCAATCCTGACCTCGCCAAACGTATTCAGGACGAGATCGGGCAGAATGTTTACCTTTGTTACCAATGTGTCAAATGCACCAGCGGCTGCCCCTTGAACGAATACTTCGATTGGCAGCCCAACCAAATCATGCGCGCAGTGCAGTTGGGTCAAGAAGAAATAGCCCTTGACTCTAAAACTCCCTGGTTGTGCGCTGCCTGCCAGACTTGCTCCACTCGTTGCCCTCAAGGTCTTGACATAACCGCCATTATGGAATTCCTCACCCGCGAGGCATTAGAACGCGGGTTCAAACCTCAAATCCCTGAAGTTGACCGCTTTAATAAAGCTTTCATGAGGGAATTAGGTTTATGGGGCCGCTCGTATGAATTGGGCTTGATGATGGAATTGAAACTGCGCAACATCCGCACGCACAGCCTGATGGAAGACATGGATTTAGGGGTAAAGGTTATCCTCAAGAATAAAATGCCCTTCATACCAAAACGAGTTCGAGCACCTCGCAAGGTAAAACCGATCCCCAAAGCTGGTCAGGCAGTGGCATATTACCCGGGCTGTTCACTCCACTCAACCGGTAAGGAATTTAATATCTCCACCTTAGCAGTATGTGAGGCATTAGATTTTGAACTCATCGAACCACAAGGATGGGTTTGCTGTGGTAGTTCCGCTGCTCACCGAACCGATCCGGAGGCAGCCTTGCGACTGCCTTTGCAGAACCTGTCAATTATCGAACAAAGCGGTTTCAGCGAAGTAACTATGCCGTGTGCGGCCTGTTTCAACCGCCATAAAGCAGCCCAGTACGAGATCAATCAAGGACACGGCACCCAAACCGTAAAAGAACTGGCAAAAGATTTCCCCTACAAAGGAACTGTCTCGGTCAGCTCATTGACCGAAGCGATATTCCGTCGCATTGGACCTAAAGATGTTGCCAATAAAGTAAAAAAACCACTTTCAGGTTTGAAAGTAGTCTGTTATTACGGCTGCCTGATGACGCGCCCACCTCAAGTCACCGGCGTGACCCATTATGAGAATCCAACAGAAATGGACGACTTGATGACTGCTTTAGGCGCTGAGGTCCTAGATTGGTCTTATAAGACCACCTGCTGCGGTGCGGCCCATTCTCTCACCCGTCCGGATATCGTCCTAAATTTGAGCGCAAACCTGATTGAACATGCCCGCCAGTCGGGAGCCGATGTAATCGCGGTAGCATGCCCGCTCTGTCATACCAATCTGGATGCTCGTCAATTCCAGATGAAACTCGGTGAGCCTATGCCAGTGCTTTACTTCACTCAACTCATGTCTCTCGCCTTAGGGCTTCCGGTTAAATCTGCTGCTTTAGACAAAAACCTGGTTGACCCGCAACATTTATTAAAAAGAAAAGGGATATTGCCGGTATAATAATTATTCTTTTGCAACCAAAACCTTTCACTCTAATAAAGTTTGCAATTGAACAACCTAAGCATATAAAGGCATTTGCCATTCCGGGTGGTTTTTGCTCAACCGACCGAATTAGGCACTTGCCTTTTTAAATGATAATGACAGCCAGAATTCTTTGTCGAATAATCCTAGTCCGACACGGACAGACTGAATGGAACCGCATTGAGCGTTTTAGAGGCCAAGCGGATATTTCATTAAACGAATTTGGATTTCAGCAAGCCGCGGCAACCGCTGTCCGCATAGCGCGTGAATGGCAGCCATCAGGAGTTTATTCCAGCCCCCTCTCGAGGGCAGTCAAAACGGCGGAAGCTGTTGCTCACCATTTCAATCTACCGGTGCAGATATGTCCTGGTTTGAACGATATTAATTACGGCAAATGGCAGGGGTTAACCCCTGATGAAGTAATGCAACAATGGCCCCAAGAGTATCATGCCTGGATTCATGCACCCCATACAGCTAGAATTCCAGGTGGGGAGTCATTAGACCATCTACGTCAGCGAGTGATGGATACAGTTCACCAGCTCGCTCAACGTCACCTGGATGAGACCATTGTATTAGTCGGACATACCGTGATCAACCGAGTAATTTTGTTAGGTGTACTCGTGCATTGTCCAGGATGAAAATTAATATTCGTATTTGTCTCAAGATATCCTGGACAATGCTTAAAGTGTTCTGTCATAAACGCTTTCAATATTAAGAATCACATTTGACAGAACACTCGGTTTAAGCAACGAGCGTTTTTGGTACATTCGCCAGGACACCTGTGCAATCAACGTTTTTGAAGTCCAGAAGGACGACTATTCCCTGGTATCTTTAAACGATACCTGCCATTTGCATGCCTTATGAACAATCAACCAGTAAGTGCTATAAGCAAACCTGCTTCAAGGGCTTGAACTCTTAAATTGTTTGATTAAGCTTAATCAGCCTGGATTGCATGAATGATAGAATACTAATTACAAAATAAAGTTACTAAAGGCTTGCTGACCAACTGAAGAGTAAAGAATGAAAAAAGATCCGAATGTTAATCAACTGGCAGAGCGTGTCAAATCACTGATCGGTGGTTTGCGAAACATTGACCCGACCATATTGGCCTCCCGCACAGGAACGATGTATACAACAAACGGAGACGGTAAGGGTAAGTTCGAATTCAGCTTTTGGGGTAAACCGGTTTCTCTGACCTACCCCGACTTCAACGCATCCTATAAAGAGAGCGGGGAGAGTTTACCCCTTCCTTTTTGGGCCATGATTGCTTATTATTTCGTAACCAGTAACGGTTCCCCTCTAGCCGGCAAATGGGTTTCATTCTCTGAATTACCAGATGGTAGATTTTACAATCAGGCTTTCCAGGGTTACACTGGCAGGAAAATATCGCGGGCTTTTCTTATGTCGTCCCAGGATTTCGAACGAGCTGCACAGGCTATTGGTGGCAGTCGTATAACCTTTGGTGATATTGCCTATAAATTTAAGATCCTGCCAAAAGTTGAACTATCTGTTGTGTGTTGGATTGGTGATGAAGATTTTCCAACCTCTTACCAGGTGCTGTTCGATGCCTCTATTGTTCACCACCTTCCTACCGACGCTTGTGCTGTCTTGGGAAGTATGCTTACTGGTAAATTAATCAAAGCAAAAGGAGAATCACAGTGAAAATTGCTATTAGCGGAAAGGGCGGTGTTGGCAAGACCACCCTGGCAGCATTGCTTGCCCAGGCATATGCTGACACAGGTCATAATGTCCTGGCTGTTGACGCAGATCCATCCCCCTGCCTGGCTGGCGCTTTAGGATTTCCAGCTGAACTGCGCGCTGGATTACACCCCATCGCAGAGATGGAGGAATTAATTTACGAGCGTACTGGGGCTAAACCAGGCACAAGTGGTGGCTTTTTCACCTTGAACCCCAGAGTAGATGATCTTCCTGACCGTTTCAGCGCCATCCATCGTGGTGTCCGCCTTCTAGAGATGGGCTCTGTAGAACTGGGCGGTTCTGGATGTATTTGTCCCGAAAGTGCGCTGCTCAAGACCCTATTTACCCACCTGCTGTTCAAACAACAAGATGTCCTGTTGCTGGATATGTATGCTGGAGTCGAACATCTGGGAAGAGCTACCGTCGATTTCGTGGACACTATGCTGATAGTGGTTGAGCCTACCCGCCGCAGCCTGGGTACTGCTGCACAGATCAAGTCTCTGGCAAGTGATATCGGTCTCACTCGATTATGGTTAGTTGGAAATAAAGTGTACAACGATGAAGAAGTAGTATTCTTGCAGGATGCTGCCCCTGACATTCCACTCCTGGGCTATCTACCAGCTGATCCATCCGTCATAGAAGCCGACCGCCTTGGGGTTGCTGTATACGATCACAGCCCATCCCTACGTCAGGCTGCGGTAAAATTTTCTCAAGAGTTATCTCAACTTATTGATACTATATCGGTACAAAGGAATGTTGAATAATGACTACAACTATCGCATTGGCTGGTAAAGGTGGTGTAGGTAAAACCACCATTGCAGCCCTGGTTATCAAATACCTTTCACGATCCATGGATGGTGCCATTCTGGCTATCGATGCTGATCCCAGCAGCAATCTCAATATGGTTCTGGGGTTGGATCTTGAGTGGACTGTCGGTGATATCCGTGAAGACATGCTCTCTCAGGTGCAATCCTCATTAACCACTGGAGGTGCAGCCATGGGTTCGCTGCCTGGGGGAGTCAGCAAACGAGAATATCTCGATTACCAGATCCGCACCTCCATTTCAGAGGGGAACCATTTTGACCTGATCGCAATGGGACGTTCGGAAGGTCCAGGCTGCTATTGCGCGGTGAACCACAACTTGCGGGAAGTCGTGGACACCCTCAGCAAGAACTACCGCTACGTGGTGATCGACAACGAAGCTGGCATGGAGCACCTCAGCCGGCGGACTACCCGAGATGTCGATCATATGCTCATCGTCTCTGATCCCACCCAACGCGGATTGGTCGCTGCCAGCCGCATCGCTTCTTTCCGTAACGAATTGGATATCCGCATAGAAAATGCCTACTTGATATTGAACCGCGCACCTAAACCTGTCCCTGCTGAACTTCAAGACCAAATCGACAAATTGGAGATACCCCTGCTCGGTGTACTCCCCAATGACAGTGAACTGACTACCTATGAATTCTCAGGCAAGCCATTAGTGGAACTGGAAGATAGCTCACCGATCTACCAGGAAGTTGCTGAGTTTATGAGCCAGCTTGGATTGTAAGCGGTTGTGTAGGTTCAACTTCTGATCAAACCGAAACTTCGGATTTAACGATTCCTCCACGGATCGGAATCAA
>JACUUU010000077.1 GCA_014859065.1 Anaerolineales bacterium | reverse complement strand
CAACAATGATGTTTGATAAATTAAAATTTAAACTTTCAGCAGCCCGTCCAGTGCCCCCACCTGCGTCCAATATGCTCCCTTGGGTGGGTAATTCTACCAACTCGATCAGTTTCTCAGAATTGTTATATTGAATTATCCGGTCATATAAAGGTGCAAGAAAATCAAAATGATCTAGCGGCATGAACTATTATTCCTCCCGCCGCTCAAATACACAGGAGATAATAATCTTTTCGGATAAATTTCGAATTCTTGAATTTAGAAATCATCATCATCGTCGAGCCATATATCGTCTTCCTCATCTTCAACATCCAATTCTTCCCAATCCTCTAAATTTTCTTCTTCATCGTCCCAATCCTCTTCGGCAACATCATCTGCACGGGAATAGGTCATGCAGCCTACGTCCGGATCGACTTCAATAGCTGCAGCTCCACAATAACCATCGTCTAAGAATACACAATCAATGTAATGGCAACGGATTCTGGGCATTCATTCCTCCTGGAAATGGATAACTAAATTTCTTGCTGGATTTTCACCAGACGCACCATTGAAATAAACATCACCAATGTGATTGCAATTGCTGAAACTACACAATAAGGACATATTGCTCTCAATATCGCAACTTCAATATAAGTTAAATAAGCTGAATAAAGAGTGCCTATCAGGCTAATCCCAAAAACCAAAAAATTTCCATTCTCGCACCAGAACTTTCCTCTATTTTCCAGAAAAAGTAGTAAAAGAATTACGAGATATGCCAAAGCTCCTAAAATAGCAATAGGAATACCGAAAATTTCGGAATACTGGCTGGAATTTACTGTATCACAATCTCCAAATGGCCCACACACTACCGATGTATTGGACAATTTTACCCAAGTTAAATAAAGGGATACAAGTAATCCAATAACTAATAGGACAATCGACGCATACCGCAGTTTACCATCAAGTGCCATTCTAAATTATCTCACTGGTCATAAGTCAAGATTTATTTCAATTAGACAATGATTTATTAGCAAACATCCTCTAGCAACCAGGCTTTAACTTCGCTGCCAATCGGCAGGGATTTTACACCAGAGGGGATAATCAGTAAAGCGTTTGCTTGTACTAAAGAAAGGAGATTTCCAGAACCCTGGTGTCCAGTGAGCCTGGCAACCCAACGATCTTCTTGAGGACTCACAATCGCTCTTAAATAACTTTCACGACCATCTGATTTCACTTCCTCCATTAAATTGGCATGAACAAATGGGCGTTGAATCTCTTTAATACCTATCATTTTTTGTAACGCTGGACGCACGAATACTTCAAAACCAACAAAAGCAGATACCGGATTCCCAGGTAGTCCGAAAAAAGGGATATCATGCATATATCCAAACAATATCGGTTTACCAGGTCGCATATTCACTCGCCAGAAAAACAACGTGCCATATTCTTCAACAATTTTCCGCACGTAATCAAATGCACCTACACTAACACCTGCAGTTGATAATATCAAGTCAGCTCTTTGGGATACAGCCATATCGAACATGTCTCGAATAGATTGTTCTTCATCGGCTGCTATCCCTAAGTAAATTGGACTACCACCTTCTCGTTCTACTAATGCGCTCAAAGTATAGGCATTGGAATCATAGACCTTACCAGGTCTAAGCGATTCTCCTGCTTGTAACAGTTCATCTCCTGTCGAGAAAATTGCCACGCGTGGTTTAAGATAAACGGAGACCTCAGAAATTCCTAGCATAGCCATATATCCAATATCCTGTGGCCGGAGTTTACTTCCAGAAGGTAGTACGGTGTCGCCGCGATTAATATCCTCTCCTTTTTTTCGAACATAATCTCCTGGCTGCAAACTCCGAAAAATCTTAGCTCTTCCACGGTAAGGCAAAATCATCCTGGTCAGTTCGTCAAATTGATCTGTATCTTCAACAGGCACAACTGTGTCAGCCCCAGGCGGTAAAGCAGCCCCCGTCATAATACGAGCTGCCTCCCCTGGTTTAATTGTAGACTCGATTACTTTTCCTGCCGGTATATCTGCAATAATTGATAGTTCTATTGGATTCTCAATACTTGCGGCTCTAATATCAGCGGAACGAACTGCAAATCCATCCATGCTGGAATTATTAAATGCAGGCAGATCGATTATTGAGATTACATCATGTGTAATTACTCGCCCAACTGCCTCAGTTATTGACAATGTTTCACTCCCTACAGGGGAGAAATCTTTCAATAAACGCGCACTTGCATCAGCAACACTTAACAATTCCTTCAAAACGCTACCTCCAATATCGGCGTGAAATTATACCATCCTCTATTAAGTCAACTCTATTACTTTTCCAACTAAACACCCCCATCGAAATTTTATCCCCAGAATGTTACTATCCAGCCCGGACCCTTTGGGCTTCTAATACGTTCGTTAAATTCTCAAGTCGATCTAATACCTTACTCAAGTGAGCCAGATCTCGGACCTCAAGAATCATATCGAAAACAGCCAAATTTTTCTTATTCACGTCCACTTTCACCTTTGTCATATTTACGCTTTCTTCAGCAATAACTGTTGATACATCTCTCATTAATCCATCTCGATCATATGCCTTAATACGTATTGGGACAGGATAGGTGCTCTTTGTCTCTCCCCATGAAACTCGAACCAGACGTTCACGATCGCGAATTCGCATGATATTTGGACAATCTTGGCGATGAATGGTTGCTCCTCTACCTCGGGTGATATATCCAATAATCTCGTCTCCTGGGGTGGGATTACAGCACCTTCCCATGATTGTCAATAAACCCTTAAGACCTAAAACACTTACTTCGGTTCCTTCTGTTGGCAAGGGTTCTTTCTGTGGTTGGGAAATTAGATCTAGAAACTCCTTCTCACTTTCATCTTCCACTAAGGTTAAATGGTTTACAATCCTCCCAATCGAAACATCACCATTTCCTACCGACTCGTACAAGTCTTCAATGGATTTATATTCAAAAGCATGAGCCAGATTATCTAGATTTATTTGGGTCAAACCGAGCCGACGAAGTTCTTTCTCTAAGATGTTTTTCCCTTGGATAATGTTTTGTTCACGTGCCTGCTGTTTAAACCAACGCTTAATTTTCGAACGTGCCCGTTGAGTCTTTACCAGCTTTAGATTTGTGTTGAGCCAATCGCGGCTTGGACCTCCCCTTTTTGCGGTGAGTATCTCAACTTTCTCTCCTGTTTTTAGTACATAGTCTAAAGGAACTAACTTGCCATTCACTTTAGAGCCTCTGCAACGATGTCCTACGTCAGTGTGCACATGGTAAGCAAAATCAATAGGTGTTGATCCGGATGGCAGGTCTATTATGTCTCCACGTGGAGTAAAGACATATACTCGGTCTTCAAAAACATCCGATTTCATCCCATCGACGAATTCACGTGCATCTTCGACATCTTGCCGCCATTCCATCAATGACCTCAACCAGACGATCCTCCGTTCATAATCACCATTTCGAGAAGCCCTTTCTTTATAGCGCCAATGAGCGGCGATACCATATTCCGCATTCTGATCCATCTCCGGTGTCCGGATTTGAACTTCTAATGTTTTTCCATCATCAAAAACAACCGCGGTATGCAAGGATTGATAAAAATTATCTTTTGGAGCTGCGATATAGTCATCAAACTCATTTGGAATCGGCCTCCAGTGAGTGTGTATAACACCTAAAGCAGCATAACAAGTTTGAATACTTGGAACAATTATTCTCACAGCCCGTACATCGAACACCATGTCAAAAGGGATCCCTTTTCGGTGCATTTTCCGGTAAATTGAATATATGTGCTTGGGTCTGCCAATTATTTCAGCCTTGATCCCCGATTGCTCTAAAAATGAATTGAGTTTTAAAGTAATATTTATTAACTCGCGCTCGCGATCTGCCCGCCTTTCTGCTAAATTACGTGCGATCTCCTTATAAGTTGACGGATCGATATACCGAAATGATAAATCCTCTAATTCCCACTTGATTTGCCAAATACCTAGACGATTTGCCAATGGCGCGAAAATGTCCATCGTTTCTTGAGAAATTCGCTTACGTTTTGCTTCAGGCATATGGCTCAAAGTACGCATATTGTGAAGGCGATCTGCCAATTTAATCAAAATCACCCTCACATCTTCTCCCATTGCCAGAAAAGTTTTGCGCAGCGTTTCAGAGACCAGATCGTATCGCCGGCTGCGAGTTTTTAACTCATCTTCTATTTGAGGATCAGGCTTTCCCCGCAACTCAGCCAGCTCCCTTTCCCTTTCCTCTCTCTCCTCTTCTTCTGGGTGTTGATCGCCCCGTGAAACTCGGGGAAGTTGAGTCAGTTTTGTAACACCATCGACTAACTTGGAAATCTCGCTACCAAAATCTCGTTCCAAATCCGCTAAATTAATATTTGTATCTTCTACTGTATCATGCAGCAATCCTGCTGCAACAACTTCTGGAGGTACCCGTAGTTCTGCCAGTATTGCTGCTACCGACAAACAATGGCTTATATAAGGTTCATTTGAAGCTCGCTTCTGACCACTATGAGCATTTTCCGCTATGCGATACGCGCGCAATACAAGATCCCTATCTGCCTGAGAGTAGGTATCTGGCAGCACTTTCACAAGATGTTCAACGTTCATTTTGTTTGCCTCGCTGTAATTATTAGTATAATCAGCCAGGATGTTAATAACAAGGGTGCTATGCACAAATATGAACCAAATTAGATATCTCGTTTGATAAAAATCTTCTCTTCGATGACACAATAAGTTCAAAGTTTGAAATCTTCAAATACAGATTATAATCAGCTGATTGATTCAACCAATTTCTTGATGTCTTCCACGTAACCTTTGGATTATTGAAGGTAACCTGTACTAAACAATCATATTTATTAGACTTCTGATCATGCATGTAAGACTGGTTTCAATTGCCAAATTTTTCTGGCCAGAAATAGAGACTCTGAGTGAGCAGAGAAAAATAATTGCGGTTGGCGAGATAATCACCTTCCTATACAGCATCCCTTTGGTAGTTGCTGGGTTGAGTTGGTTAATCATTCGTACTGCTGATTCCTTGATACCAGTCGTTCAGCAGGAGTGGCTGCTAATAATATTGGTTTTTGGGCTCATTATCCTTTTTAATCGCGTAAATTTTTTTTATATTGTTGAGATTCGCGATAACCGTTATGGAAGTACCAGTGAATCATTATCAACTATGGTGCACTGGTCTGCAGTATTACTTATTGGTCCGGTTGTAATATGGCTCGTTATTCTAATCAGCGTTACCGCCTTTTTATGGAACTGGTTTCGTACTACATCAAAAATTGCGCGCTGGAATCTAGCTCGTAGCCTGAACCTCACAATAGCATCAACAACTCTTGCCAAGCTCGCTGCGTTACATCTTTATCAGATTCTGGGTGGCCAAATACCAATTCCTAATTTGTCTATAAGTATATTTTTAATTGCATTTAGTGCGATGACTCTTCAATTTCTCCTATCATTTTTATTTTCCTCAGGTTACCTCACATATCACATTAATGTGCAAAAACATTTAGCTGGCTCAAATTCAATTCGCCCTTTACTAATATTCTTCCTAAACAGCCAAAGCCTCCCATATTTAAGTCACCCATTTGCAATTTTTGCTGCTGGTCTGTATGTCCAGAATAGTCTCGGAGTTTATCTTTTATTTTTAATGGGAATGCTCCTGGTTGCCTATTTAGCCCGCAAACTTAGTTGGTTAGCCGAAAGTAGTCGCCAACAATCACGGCAGTTAAAAAATCTCGAAAATTTGGGGCGTGAAATTATCAACGCTCCTTTGGACGCATCCACTTTGCCAGAAATTCTTGAAGAACATGTCTCAACTATGTTCCCATCGGGCTCCATCGCAATTTGGTTATCACCCGATCGCCTTCTATTACATCAACCTTCAGATTAGCCATCAATTACACAGGAAACTTGGGATTGGCTCCTCACGCAGCAACACACTCAAGCATTTCTTAACAAAGATCCATTGCCCTGGAAAGAAAATCATGAGAATCATAACCCAATTATCGTAACCCCGATTTTAACTCCAGACTCCAACCGTCCCATTGGTGGTATTTATCTTGAGTTGCGTACGCTTTCACAACCATGGGATGACCGTGCACTCTCAAACCTATTTCCAGCAGTCCAATCCTTGGCTGATCTGATTGCTTCAGCATTACACCGGGCAAAGATTTATTCGCAAACACTTGCATACCAGGAAATAAGTCAGGAATTAAAGTTGGCTGGGTCGATCCAAGCTAGTTTTCTACCAAACAAATTTCCCGCCATACCTGGTTGGCAGTTAGCTGTTTCTTTGCTCCCAGCCAGGGAAACCTCGGGTGATTTTTTTGATGTAATTGAACTAAGTAATGGGAAATTAGGCATCCTTATCGCCGATGTTGCAGACAAAGGTGTAGGACCAGCTTTGTATATGGCTCTTAGTCGTACCCTTATCCGTACTTATGCAGAAGAGTACGAAGCTGAACCTGAAGTGGTCTTTTTTGCAGCTAATCAACGGTTACAGAAAGATGCTCGCGCCAAATTATTTGTGACTGTGTTTTATGGAATCCTTGATCCTATGAGCGGTATCCTTACTTATAGTAATGCAGGCCATAATCCTCCGTTCTTGATCAGCTCGAGTGAGGTAGACACAATCAAAACCCTTGGCCGAACTGGTATGCCTCTAGGTGTTGAATTTGATACCACATGGTCGCAAGCATCCGTGAATATCAACCCGGGAGATATCCTCTTACTCTATACAGACGGTATTCCTGACGCTCAGAATGAGCAGGGATTGTTCTTTGATGAAGATCGTTTAATCGAAATGGCTCAAGAAAATCTCGGTTTACCTGCACACGAAATTCAAAATGTAATATTGACTGAAGTTCAAAAGTTTATTGGAAAATCTTCACAATTCGATGATATAACCCTAATGACTCTGGTACGAGATATGTGAGAAAAATATTAGAATTATCTATTGTTATTCTTTATTAAAATACTTCACCATAGTCACTTTATTTCCTGATTCTTTATCGAATTCAAAGCTCACTTCATCCATCAAGTGATTCATTAAGTACATGCCTGCTCCTCTAGGCTTGAGTTGCTGCAAAGGGACATCTTTCTGCATGGGAGGTATTCTTTCTGGCTCGAATGGTTCCCCAAAATCTCGCAAGATGATCTTAATAGACCCATTGTCAATCGAACAAGTACATTCAATCGCTCCTAAACCCTCTCCACCATATGCATGTTCAATGATATTTGAGCAGGCTTCATCTACAGCAAGTTGAATCGCATAGATATCCGATTCATTCATTCCAGCTTTTTGGGCAATCTTACCAACAAATTCACGTATTTTCTCCAAACCACTAAAATGGCCTGGGATGGTTATATTGGGCATTGAAACCCCATATAAATAAAAAATATTCTCAGAAACTACCGACTGCTGAGATAACGTCGTCAAAAATTCTAAAATAAGAGCCAATTCCTACTAAATTCAAGGACTCTCTGATCCTATTCTGTACAGCTGATAAAACCAGCTCGCCACGGTTATATCGTTTACAGGTTTTTTGGGTGTCAATCAAAACCCACCAACCTTTACTGGACATGAAATCTACATTCTCCATATCCAAAACTATTTTATAACGACCACCTTCGGTGATGGCATTTAAGGCCTCCTCTAGTTGAGGTGCTGTGTAGCTGTCAATTCTGCCATTTACGGTAACGACATCAACCCGTTTATGTTGTGTAGTTTTGATATCCATCTTAATCTCCATTCAATATATAAATTGCTTTACCAATGGGAGTATTTTGATGAGTATATCATAATCCTGCTGATTGTAGTCACCAGGATTTCTTTATCTTTGGCAAAACTCCGGATTTACGCCAGCCTTCGAACGCCTCGATAAACCAAGGAAGAAGCGCTGTTACAATGAGTAAAATTACTTCCTCCACAGCCCACGTACGGTGTGGATTCGTTCCAGCTAGTACCATATTAATTACACCAATAGGGAAGCCAACCAAACCAATCGATGATGTTCAGCTCAACTAAAGTACCAGAACAACCTTAACTCCCAAACCACCCTAAATGGACTAACAATGGACTAACAGGACTAACATCATCATTGACGCTTTATGAACCCTATGGTAAACTGTTTTCAGCTGGTCCCGTGGTGTAGTGGCCGAACATGCGGCCCTGTCAAGGCCGAGATCGCGGGTTCGAATCCCGTCGGGACCGCTTTTTTCGCCCAGGTTATGCTGGGCTTTTTATTTCACTGTTGATGGTGCATTATAATGGTCAGCTACCCTTCCGTTTTTCTCTAATAAGAATTAAGGAAAAATAGTTCTAGGCATATATTACACCTAATTCCTATATATTTTCCCCCATAATCAGAAAATTAGATATACTAGTGAACAGGAAATTCTTGTAAAAAAGTCGTACAGGTCAAAATGAAAGCAACTTGGAGCCCTCCAATTAGATACATCGTTCTTGTGATCCTATTGATTCTTATTGCTGGATTAATTTACTATACTCGAGTACTCCTCGGCCCATTGGTAATAGCTGCATTACTAGCATACTTGCTCGCACCGATCGTTGAATTCTTCGTTGAAAAACTTCGCTTTAATCGAAAATTCGCGGTCCCATTTGTGTACATCGTGTTTCTTGCCAGTTTGGCTTCAATTCCCGCAATATTTACCCCTATACTTGTAAATCAATTAGAGACAATTGGAAATGAGATTCTTAAAATACTTGAATTCTTACGTGAAACGTTACCTGGCATTCATTTCCTCGGTTACACACTTTTTGATTATGATATTCCTACCGATATCCAGGCATTAATCACGCCTCTTTTGGAACCTCAACAGATCTTTGGTGTATTCCTTGCAGCGACCGAAAATATCGCTTGGATATTAGTGATCATTGTGTCCAGCTACTATTTTCTAATGGATTCAAGTCGTCTACGGACCTGGTTTTTCGCAATTTTTCCTTATCAATACCAAGAGGACATTACCATTCTTTATTATCAGATAAAAGATGTCTGGCAAGCTTATCTGCGCGGTCAACTTCTACTAATGTTTATTGTCGGAGTCACAACTTGGCTGCTTATGATGGTGATTGGATTACCAAATGCCCTTCTGGTCGGCATTATCGCAGGCGCACTGGACTTAATCCCCTCTCTAGGCCCTACAGTCGCAATGATTATCGCTGGTATTATCGCTCTCGTTGTAGGTTCAACATATTTACCTCTCTCGAATTTCTGGTTTACTGTTTTAGTCATTGGTGTATTCTCGGGTATTCAATTTTTCGAGAACGTTTGGCTCAGACCAAGAATCTTAGGACACCGGTTGCGATTACATCCTGCATTGGTTTTTGTGGCAATCATTGGAGCTTTAGTTTTAGCAGGTGTCTTGATCGCGCTGGTGATCGTGCCTATTATCCGCACTGTAGAAATTCTCGGACGTTATGCATTAAACAGGATTATGGGAACAGACCCTTGGCCTTCCCCCCCGATTGTGCCTGCTATAGATTCGGAAAATGTGGAAACCACAACTGTTGACAAGAACTAGATAAATATATTTTTTCGCTGAAATTTTTCCCAATTATAAAATTCCGTCCGTAATCATTTTGGATGAAGACCAGTCTCTCCGAGGTCATCACGAATGGCATGTTTCAAAGGAATACCAGCACGATAAGCGGCTGAACCTAATACATGCGAAACCGCTGGGCCTCCAATAATTAGCAAAATGATTAAGACCAAACCTTTGCTTATGACAGCTGGGGTTAGGAATACTTCTGCAATTAAGAGAAAGACTACACCGAATAATCCTACTTTACCGGTCGCATGCAGTCGTGTGTAGACATCGGGTAACCTAATTAGCCCTAAAACACCGGATATTGAAAACACTGTGCCAATAATTATGGACAACAGAGCAATAATTTGTAAGAATAACTCGATCATACTTTAACTCGGATTTTTTAATTCAATATTTGCATCATTCCTTAGAACATTCTATGATCGGCGATGTATCTAGCCAATGCTACTATACCAATAAAACCCAGAGCAGCTAAACCTAGAGCGATATCCAAATACACTGGGTTCATAGTCGTTAAAGCGATCAATACTAAAACCGCCATGATGAGAGTAGCGTTCATATCCAAGCCAATAATTCGATCAACATGATTTTCCCCTTGCCATACTCGCCAAACACAAACAGCGATTAAAATCAAATGAATAGCTAAAGAGATATTCAAAGCAATTGATATGACATTTTCCATATATACTTTCCTCTTAGTTTAATAAAAATCACGTAAATTACGGAAATATATTTTGAAGTAAATTTATCCTTAATCTTTGTGCATCTTCAGCTTTTTTCTCGCTCTCAGTTGCGATCAAGCAGTGAGTATACATATTCCCATGCTCGTCGATCTCAATAACTATCTCACCTGGTGTCACCGTGATCGCATGAGCGCTGAGAGCTTCGCTCAATTCAGATTCGCTGAGAGAAGGAATTGCGATGATACCAGGTTTAATTGGTAATCGGGGGTGAAAGACGATCCCTGCTACCTGGACACCACTGAGAAACATGTCAATCAATAATATCCCTGTATATTTGATTGATGAGAGCAATGCAATCGGTAGACGCTTGATATGCAATTTCTTTGATTTTGGTCGTATTAGTGCCGTTACCCCAAATGCCACAAGTCCTCCCAAAACAATATTATTTAGTTCGAAATTCATCGTTAGTCCCAAATAGATAAACCACAAAAGAACCACTGCACCCAAGTAATTCATGCTCTTCATCCTCCTAAAACTGCAAGAATGTAATTTGCTGGAATATTCATCGATGAGACTGTGGCTTCAGCCAATTGTAGCAATGGTTCGCTCCAGATCCCCAATAGAAGACTCAAACCAATCAAGATCGCTGGGGCTAGAAACATATCTCCATAAGGTTTTGGTTTAACTTGCTCAGGTAATTGAACCCACCATATCTTTTGATAAGCACGTATTACGTAAACAAGTGTAATGATACTTCCAACCAAAAGGAGAATTAACGGGAGATACTCTTCGATCTCAATCCCACTACGAATGAGGATCAATTTACTTATAAATCCATTCATAGGGGGAATTCCGGCTAATCCCATCCCACCGAGTAAGAATAACCATCCCGAAACCGGAACAACTTTGCCAAGACCAGTAATTGCTGTAAAAGCAGCAGTTTTAGTTGGAGCTCGACTCGATACAGTCCCAGCCAACATCAACATCGCTGCTTTCAACAGGCTGTGGTTAAAAGAATAAACAATTACAGCCATTAATGCCAAATGGCTTCCCCAACCTATCGCTATCAATATAAACCCTAACTGTCCTAGAGTTGAATACGCTAACATACGCTTTGCATCGTATGTTGCAGTTGCTCCTAAACCTCCGAAAAAAATTCCTACAATCCCCAGAATAACTAATATCAACTTTGCAGTATCCATCTGATCTATGAACAGTAATGTTGTCATCCGTAAAAATCCATAGATACCTAATTTAACCACAACTGATGATAGAACCGCATGCACTGGTGTAGGAGCGGCGGTATGAAAATCAGGCTGCCAGAAATGAAACGGTACAACAGCACTTTTAACCATAAAAAATGCTAGCATGAAAACCATAGAAATTGGCATTAAAATGTGGTTTGGATTAGCCTGAATGCGACTTGCAAGGTCGGCGATATTGAGAGTGCCGTAAGAAGCATATAATGCTCCCACACTAAATAACAGGAAAACACCAGCAACCAGGCTTATGTAAAAATATTTATATGCCGCTTCGACCCCTTTTTTATCATCGGAGATCGCTGTCAATATAGCGGCTGAGATTACCATTAATTCAGCGAAAACAAACAGGTTGAATAAATCACCTGTCAAAATCCCACCTGTCAGCCCAACTGCTAGCATCAGGAAGAGGGGATAGAAAGTAGGATACTCAGTAACCATATCCTTACAGCCTAAAGCATATAATATTCCCGCGCTGATAACCAGAAGCGACATCATTGCCATGGTAGCAGAAAGTAGGTCTGCGACGATAGAGATACCAAATGGTGCACTCCAACCCCCGATTTGATAGACGATTGGTTGTCCTCCTATCCATACCTTCGCTAAAAGAAACAAGCTATTAATAAATGCAAATAAAATGACACCAAAAGACCAACCAGCCTGCAGTCTTCGATGCTGCCTTATAAGCAAACCGATGGCCGCACCTGTCAATAAGGTCACTATCGGTAGAATAGCCAGGTAATTTCCGGAAATTTGCATAGAAAATTAACTAATTTGAGCGGTAAATTTTCATCATAAAAGTGTTCTCAATGCTTTAACCGATCGATCTCATCCAAATCGCTAGATTTATACCGCATAGAAAGAACATAGAGCATTTCTAGAACCAGAGCAAAGCCACCAATACTGATAACAATGGCTGTTAGAATTAATGCTTGAGGTAACGCATCGCTTGGTTGTCCAACCAACTCGATATAAGGAGGAACATCTCCTTTGAATGCTCCTGAGGATAGGAGTATAAGGTTTATCGCATACGAGATAATGACAATCCCTAAAGCTGATCGGATCACATTCCGGCGTAATAATTGAAACACTCCGATGCCAAAGAATGATCCAATCATAATTGCTATTAACAGTTCCATAGTTACTCCTCCTCTGAACCGATGGACAGATCTACCCTTGTGACCTGTCCCAGTTTTTCCATTTCTGAGATTTCCTCTACAATCCGCAGGCTCTCAAGGTCAATATCTTTTGGTCGGCCAAGTGTGTCGATCACTAATGATGCACCACCCAGAACGGTCAAAGCTATTGCGATTTCAAATAACAATCCCGTATTAAAATGAAAATTTTTTGGAAACTCGAATCCCATCAACTCACCAAAATCTACTGGAGCGAAAAGGATACCAGTTATAGCAGCTGAAATAACACCTGTAATGATAATCAGAAGAATACCGACACTGATTAACTCAATTGATTTCAACCATGGCAACAATCTTTTTGTGTCGCGATATCCAAAAACGACATACCATAGCCCAACCGCCAGACTGACTATAACTCCGGCGGTAAAACCATCTCCAGGTTGATCGTGCCCATAAGCTATATGGATGAACCCAATAACCAAAGACAAAGGTAAAATGACATAGGCTAATACACGCACAAAAGGAGATGAGTGAATTCCTCCAATGCCCATTGTCTTGGGTAACTTTACTTTTTCTATAACTGTGACCTCGATATCGCCAGCTTCACGGGAAGCATATCGCAATAACGTGTAAACTCCCAAAGCAGCAACCCCAAATACTGTTATTTCGAATAACGTGTCAAGTGCACGAAAATCCAAAATAATCGCTCCAACAATATCCTTTGCTCCAGTCAATGGCTCGGCAAATCGTTCAAAATATGGTGTCACAATGCTTTCTCGTGGCCTAGTTATCAGCATAACAAA
>JACUUU010000076.1 GCA_014859065.1 Anaerolineales bacterium | reverse complement strand
GTCGTGCATGCGGATGCTGAAACGGATCTCGTCCAGCCCGACGCCTGCCAGGGCTTGTAAGGTCTCCTCGGTGGCAGTATCGCCGCAGGTATACAGGCGAGTGTATGCCAGGGGAAAGTGCTGTTTGGCGGTTTGGAAAAACGCGATGGTCTCTTGTTCGTGCAGCAGGGGCTCACCACCAGTCAGGGCGATGTGTTTGAGTTTTTCTCCGTCCTTGGATTGGGCTTCTAACTCAGCACATACATCTCGTTCGTGGTTGGTGAAATAGGCATAGTTTTCCTGGTTGGGATTGAAGCAGTAAAAGCATTTTCGGTGGCAGTTCAGGGATATGAAGTAGGTAGCACTGCCAACACCTTTCTGGCAGGCGATACAGCTGGGTGAGATCGCGTTTATGAATAAACTCTTACCATCGTTGCGTAACTGGGCGCCTTTATGCACTAGCTGTTTGATTTTTTCCCCAGCCTCCTGGGTGTAGTCATGAGGGTCAAGCTCGATGCCAGTACCCTCGATCTGATCGATGAAATTATCGTAGATATCCAGGTAGATATTGGCATATGCCTGGAAATCTGAGTTGCGTATGGATGTGAGGTTATCTCTGCGAATTTCAGTGATCATGGGTATAAGGTAAGTGTGTATTTGCCTGGCTTAGATATGGATCGGACGCGGAGTGACGCGGAAAACGCTGATTTCATATCTAGAAAAGACCAAGGTATCGTTTATAGCCATTATCGTGTGATGATCATTAAGTGATTATCTAATACACATAATAAACAGGTATTGGTATGTATCAAATAAGGCGATTCATTATTCTCATTTATTAACTTTAAAGCCAGGTGGTAGGCGTGAACCGAAAGGGTTTTGACGGCGGAATTCACAGGGTGGGCACAGGCGATTACCACCTGCGGAAAAGAAGCTGGCATTGCAGCGCTGGCAGCGGATCAGGTCTGCTTCAATCAGGGTTACCGCTTCCTGGCTGCCAAAGACCTGCTCAAAGGTTGGGCTACGATCGATGGTGATCGCCCCAGGTGCACAGACATGTGCGCAAATCCCACAGCCGGTGCAAGCCTGTGGTGTAAATTCCAATGTGAAGTGGCTTTCTTCATTTTGATGGGTTTGCAAGCAACCGCTTGGGCAAGCCCTTGCGCAGGCTTTACAGGCGCTGCATTCGGTAGAGACCGATAAAAAGGCGAACCCTAATTTCTCCAGGTTTAGGTTGGCGTCTTTTTCCATGTCGGGCAAATGTTGCATGGCACTGATCACCCGGCGGCGTTCGCGTGGTGGACGTTTGCCAGCCTCCCCCTCATCCTTGGCAATTATTCGGGCAGCAGCCAGCTGGCTCTGCCGAGAAGCCAGCCGGAACAAGTCCCGGCGCGAGAGGGGTGGATTCTCAGCATCCCACAACGGCCGCTCAGCGGTAAAGTCATCTTCCATCGGTGTGGACAGCCTGCCAGCCCAATCCCAGGGTTCTAAAAGCCGTTTAGCAGATACGATTTGAGCTTCAATGTGAGGTTTCACTGCGCCGAAGGGGCATTCCTGGCAGACATCCGTACGGGCGATGACCTGCTCGAAACCCAGTGAAATCAGTGCCAGGTAAGCACCTAATCCTAACCCAGCCAGGCAGCCGCGTATTTGCAATCCAAGATCGATCCCGGGAATACCCAGCTCGGCATGTGGGTGCAGCTCGCAAACCAGCTCGACCTTTTTAGCATCGGCGCGCGCCGCGCAGTTCAGCAAAGCCGGCAAGGCATCGTCAGCTGAGTAGGCGCCTGTTGGGCAAACCGGCAGGCAAGCCAGGCAGTTTACGCACAGCTTGGTCTCCAGAGAGGGAGGTTTGCCGGATTGAATTGCCTCCAGCGGGCAAAGCCCCAGGCACTGCTCACAGTTTGCGTATTTATCGCGGGAGTGCAGACACCGTTCTTGGTGGAAAGTAACCGCCGAGCGATCGATGGCTGCCAGGCGTTCGGCCGTTGAGATCAGGTCCAACGAACGACCTCCTTGGGCATTTCAACCTCCAGTAAGGCTGCAATTTCCTTTAACACACCCCAGGTGAGTAGCGCCAGACCGCGATAGAAATCGGTTTGGGCGTGTTCATCGACCAATTCGCACCACAGGCGTGCCCACTTAAGCGGGTGTTCGCGCAGGAACTGGCGTTGAGCTTCCAGGGTGTTATTGAGTGCACCTTCATCCTGATTTTCGATGGCTTGCAATCCCAGGCTTGCCAGATGTGCCAGGAAAGCCAGTTCGAGTCCGATGTGATCGTCAGGCTCGTTGTGGATTTTCTCAGCTTCCAGCGCGAAACGGCGGTACCAGGCGCGCACTTTCAAAGTTTGCTCCTGGAAGACCAGGCGTTCTTCTGAGTAATAGACCGACTCCCAGGGCGGTGCCAGGACTTTGCCCGGACCGATGAAAAGGCGGGTGTAATCAGCGCGGATGTCATCGAAATGTTGGTCGGAGAATTGGTCTCTCAACTTGTTGGTGAATGCCTTTAGCAGGTTCAATCCCTTTTCTACCTCAGGTTGATCTGTATCCATAGGTAGCTGGGAGAAGATGTCTTCTTGAACCAGGTTAAAGATGTCATCTCGTTCGGGAAACTGATAAAGAAGTTTCCCAATTGTTTGGCAGATAATAATCTCTCCCACGAATATTGGCACGTATTCTTGATTTGTTGTAGTCGATTCGGTTTGTGTCATCAACTCTCCATTTGAAAAATTAGATAACTGTTATCATTTACTACAAGCATACCGAAATAAAACATATTTGAAATGGTCATCCGTCCCGAATTCCAGGTAATAAAAATCATAGATGCCTGGAAAAAATTACCTCCCAGGGCTAACAATGTAACGATTGTTTCCCTAGGAGGTAAAGAGGAATCTCTCCTAATTATTATATGCCAATCCTGACGTGAGCCGCGTAGAAAACGTAACGTCCGATTAACTGTGCAGCCAGAACCAGCACAAACGCGCCAATAGCCAGATTGCCCATAACTCTCTCACGACCTGTTGATGAGGCATTAGCATACAGGAAGAAACCTAGCACTCCAGCACCTAGGAAAACCAACGCCAGGCGGAAAGCTTGCAGTAGAGCAAATTGGCTGCCCAGCAGGCTGGCGCTTTCCCTGGAGGCAGCGTCACCTCCAGCCAGGTAAGCGAGCAACAGCGGGGTGGTGATAAACTCGATGCCCAGCAGTAAGACGGCACCTAAGGCTATACCACGAAGAGAACCACGCAATAATTCACACTGAACTTCAGCGCAACTGGGATCTGTCTTTTTAACCCATGAGTAATTTATCACGAACGCTGCCCCGATTGCCAATCCACCTAATAAAAAGGTTGAGACAAAGAAAGAAATTGGGGTTGCTAATGTGTTCCAAGCAGGTTGAGTTTCTAACATATACACTTGTGACATGCTGTAAACCAAAGCAAGTCCCAATACAGCTGTGATCAATGCCATTATTCTACGTATTATCAATGATCCGAATTTGCGCCACTGCATTATGGCGAAGATGAAACCTCCCAGCGCAAAGAGAACTCCGAATAATATTTCCCTGCTCAGCCAGCTTGTTCCCAGATTGCTTACAGCCAGGTATGCTTGTAGAGGTGTACCCAGGTGGAACAGCGAGGCCAGCAACCCTAATATTAGGACTGGTCCAATGGCCAGTAGAGCACGATCGCTCATGCGGTCTGCCTCGGTTACACCTGCTTTACGAGTCACAAAGAAGTGGACGATGACCAACGCAACGAAAGCGCCCACTGACATCTGGGCTAAGATGGTAAAAATTATCAATGACCATTCACGTATATCCATTTTATAGCTCCTCTGGAAGATTGAGAATTCTACCAGTACCTTGACCAGTTAACTGGGTGTGTTTGTGTGGAGTAAGAACGAAAGATGGATGAGTGATTTCATCGCTTGGTAGAGGCTCAATTGCTGCAAGGTTTCCATATTTCATCCGTAGTTCATTTAAATCGCCAAAATCTAGACAGCGCATTACGCATGCATCCACACAGGCTGGGTTATTTCCTTGTGCCAGGAGATCTTCGCAAAAATCGCATTTTGTCATTGCATTTGTCTCTTCATTAAATTGAAGCGCACCATAAGGACATGCCCATTCACAATAACGGCATCCAATACACTTATCCGCATTGATGAGAACGATCCCATCAGCACTTTTAGAAATAGCTGTTGTTGGACAAACATTTCGGCAGAGTGGATTTTCACAATGTTGGCAAGCAGTTGATATAAAGTAACGTGTCACATTATTGGGTATGTAGGTATTGCTTATTTTAATCCAAGAACCGTTACCATAGGTGAAAACTCTGCGCCAAAGTATGTCAGGGGCAAGATTGTTCTTGTCTTGACAAGCTACCTGGCAGACCTTGCAGCCTATGCAGGCGCTTGCATCAAAGTAGAATGCCATTTGTTTTGCCATCGATTAACTCTCCTTGACCGGAATACGCTGAGACCATTTGTAGTCTGCTTCTAATGACTCGCCAGTCCATTTCTCAATCTGAACAATTGTGGTGTTCCATGGCTCCTCTCCTTGACCAGTTGGAATGGTGCCGCATAGAGTGTTGGTAGCCCCAGCCTTATCGATACCATTTTCTTCGTCCATTTCGACCCACGCGCCTTCTCCCATACCTGCAACCCCTGGCATATATTCAGTTGTGACAACCGCCTTTCGCAAACATTTACCGTGTTGGCTCGAGATTAATACAGTGTCTCCGGTTTTTATTCCTCTCTCTTTGGCATCGATAGGATTTATCCAAACTTCTTGCGGGAAGGCTCGGCGGAGTTGGCGGACGTTGTCAAACACTGAATGGCTACGCCGCAGGTAGTGGGGATTAATCATCTGAATAGGATACTCTCCCTTTACCTTATTGCTCCATTCTGCATAGGTATCCTCATAACCTTCAATTGGAGGTGAGTGCTTTGCAATTGGTGGAACCTCGATAAAACCAAAAGCTTTTATATAATCAGAAAGAGACTTGCAATATATCTCCAGTTTACCGCTTTCGGTTTTTGCAGGGTTTGCTTCCGGATCAGCACGAAAAGCTCCGCCAGACAAATATCTAGTCATCATTGTGTATCCGTCATCTATGGAGCGTGGTACCTGGTAACAACCTTTTTCTTTAAACTCCCTTAAAGTAATACGTCCTTGTTGAGGAGTACCTTCTACACCCATCTCGCGAATATCTTCAGCAGTTAGGGTTAACAAAGGTTCATAACCAGAACCATCTTCTTTCATTACCACTGTGCCCACAAGTTCGTTATAATGCATCTGTTTAGCAGATAGAGGATATAATTCGTCAGCGTCAAGGCCAATCCGTTTGGCAATTTCGTAATTCATCCACATTTCGTCCTTTGCCTCGTAAAGCGGATCAACAACCTGATCGAAATAGATCAATACTTCAGGGCTGCCGAATGATCCAAAGCCACCAACTTTTTCCCATTGCGATGTCGCTGGTAAGACGATATCAGCATATTTGGAGATCGTGGAAAGAACTATGTCATTCGTTATAACGAACTCTAGTTTACGGAAGGCTTCAATTCCTTTTAATATACCTGCTGATTGGTTCAATACATTGCCACCACTGCCTTCACGTACATCCCACCAACATCGAATATCACAAGGTATTTTTCCGCGTACAGTGGCTGTATACTCGCCATTCAGAATTGCATCATAAGTTTCCTGATAAGCACAACCTTCAAAATCTGTATCAAAAGGTTGGTTGAATCCATACCCCCCTAAGAAACCACCCGCTTTGAAAAGTGGGTTGGAAATTGAACTCAAACCTGAAGACCCAGGCATTACTAGTACTGGTCAGCCAAAACTGGCTTGCGCATGGCCTGAAGAACTGGTAACTGCACCACCAGGAATGCCAACATTTCCGGTCATCCATCCAACGGTAAAGAAGGCCTGGCAGTATTGTTGACCGCGATGGGTGCGCGCTGGAGCCCAAGATGTAGAGAAAACCATTGGTTTTGTTGTAGCTATCTCATGAGCAAATTGGCGAATTAGAGTTGGATCGGTACCACAAATTTCTGATGCCCATTCGGGAGTTTTAGGGATGCCATCATATGTTCCCAGAACATAATCTTTAAAGTTGTCGCGTTTATCTGCACCTTCTGGCATATGATCTTCATCAAAACCAATCGTGTACTTATCCAGGAATTGCTGATCCTGAAGATCATTCTCGATCATGTAATGTGCTATGCTAATCAATAGAGCTGAATCAGTTCCCGGACGTACAGGGACCCATTGATCAGCTAAAGCAACTGCTGAACTATTAAAATGTGGTGTCACTACAACAAATTTAGCTCCTGCCTTTTTAGCTTGAAGGTAGTTGTACATTGGATTACCGGCACTACTCCAAGCAGGATTAGCTCCCCATAAGACCACGAGTTTTGATTTGCGGTAGTCCATACGATCAGGGGCTCCCTGAACACCACCACCCCCAAAAAAGCCCTCCATTAAGTCCACACCAGCCATTTTTTCGCGAACCAATGGCCAAGCCCCTTCTGATACAACTCCCCAGCGCGTAAAGTGGCCTCCATAAGCGTTAAGTAAACGTGAACCTCCAGAAATTATTGATGCATTTCCGTAAGTTTCTTTGATTCGCTTCAATTCAGAAGCAGCTAAATTGAGGGCTTCATCCCATGAAATACGAACCCACTCATCACGTCCACGTAGTTCTTTTTTACCACCACCAGGCTCCCAATTTTTCCTTTTCATAGGGTACTTAATGCGGTCCGCACCAAAAACTTGACGGCGTTGGGACCTCCCACGTACGCAGCCACGCTGTTGGGGAAAATTGGGGCTGTCTGGATGGGTATCGTCAGTTTTTTGTTTTGTGACAACTCCGTCGACTACATATGCCATATTGACACAGCGTCCTCCGCAGTTGTGCCAACATCCTGCAGAAATCCACTTTCCTTCTGGGGCAGCTTGAGCGATATCTTTAACTTTCTTCAATCCAAAACCGACCCCGCCAGCAACAGCGGCCGCACCACCCAAAGCAGCACTCCATTTTAGGAAGCTACGCCTTGTGAGGGTAGTTTCGGTAAGAGTTTTGGTGAGGAAATCTTTCTCACTCATATATTCCTCCATTCTTGATACTTGGAATTAATTCTATGGTTGGTTTAATGAATATATATTTTTTATTTTTATTGCATGTCATTGGTTTATGGCAACTCCTATTCCAGTTGGTTATTTATTATGTATGAATTATTTATCAGCAATGTAAACGTGATGTCTGGAAGAAAATTATTGTGCACCCCTCAGTTCTGATTTTACCAACCAATCATAGGATACACTTTTTATTAATTGGTTACATCACTCCCAAGGGTATTTACCACTCACCCAGTTGGGTGATTTAACCTTCTGCTTATTCTTTATCTTGTTTGGTCAATGGGGTAATAAGGCCAGCCTGGACAGCAAAGGCAGCCACCTGGGTGCGGTTCTCCAACTGAAGTTTACCCAATATATTTTTGAGGTGCGACTTGACTGTATTGATGCTGATATAGAGTTGTTCAGCGATTTGAGAATTGCTGCAACCCCTGGCGACTAATTTCAAAACCTCAATTTCTCGTTCAGTTAATTCTTGTACCGGTGAGTGTTGGTTGAAGCTGCGGTTAGCGACCCCTTTTAGCAGGCGCCCAGCCATAGCGCGTGTCATGGCAGCTTCGCCGCGTGCCACTCCTTCCAACAGGTCAAATAATTCAGCCGCATCGAGATTTTTTAACAGGTATCCGGCTGCTCCCAGGTTCACGGCTTCGAATAAGTGCTGGTCTTCTTCAGAGGAGGTCAGCATTATTATGGCGGTTTCTGGGTGCGATTGACGAAGTACTTTGGCTGTTTGTAAACCGTTCAGGTCAGGCATGAAGATGTCCAGCAAGATCACGTCTGGTCGCAGTTGATCTACCAACCGGATTGCTTCGCGACCACCAGCAGCCTCACCAGCCACCTCTATCAGGTCTGGGCGGGTGTTCATGATGCTGATCAGTCCCTGACGGAAAAGTCGATGGTCGTCAACGATCAGAACTCTCAAAGGAAGCATAGTAACCTCATATCCCAACCCGCACATGCGTGGCATAAAACAGGAAGCGCCCCAGGATCTCTCCAACTAAAACCAGCAAACAGGCAATGTACACCGGGTTGAGTAGATCGGATATCGATTTGCGCTTATAAATTAACAGGTAGAAAGATAAGGTTAATACCAGGCTACCCAAGAGGATGGTGGCGATACGCATTAATAACAATGGTTGATAAAGTCCTAATAATAGTTCCAGGCTGGTCTGGGCGAACTCATCACCTCTTGCCAGGTTCGACAGGTGGGTGAAATTCAATCCAAGGATGGCAATAGTAATCAGGATGACTGACATGGTGAACCATTTCAACGATGAACTGAAAATTGCTTCCCTTTCGCCCACCACATCTGCCGAACGCAACTCAGCAAATCTTAGATCCAACATCAGCAGTAAAATCAAAGAGAGAACACCCAGCAACAGGGCCGATCCGAAAAACGAGTATATTGTAAAGGTGGTGTTCCAACCTACCTGCACAGGTAAGAAATAGATCCTGCTCATACAATAGATGGTAATTAATCCGAGGGTGATAGCAATCCAACCCAGGGTAGTCTTCCACCTTTCGCTCTTTGAGCGCTGCCATACCAGGTCTAGCAAGGCAGCCACTGAGAAGAAATACAAAAGATTGAAAACGATCTCGCGGCTCAACCAGGATGAAGGAAAATTTAGCACGGCCAGGAAGGATTGGTAAGGTTGGCTAAGGTGTAAATGCGAGCCAAGCATGGCTGCCAGGAGTGTGATAAAGATGATCAATAAGGGGTAACGGCTGATGCGATCCAGGGTTTCCTGGCTGTATTTCTTGATTAAAGCGGTGCGCAGCACCCACAAAGTTAGGAAAGCACCGGTGGCTAACTGCATCAGGATAGTATATACGGGCAAGGTCCATTCACGAATATTCATGCTACTTTCAACGAAATATCTTCAGGTGATCCCTGCTATTCTCGCGCTGTATACAGGGAAGACGCAGCTCTACAGTAGTCCCACAACCTGGGGTTGAATGAACGGTAAATACTCCATCCACACTTTGAGCCCGCTCGCGCATAGTTAACAATCCGAAGCTGTGTTTCTTTTCGCTGGATGTGAAGCCGACTCCATCGTCACGGATGGTCATTTGGATAAAGCCATTATCAGTTTCTCCGACCCGTACAAATGAAACGCTGACTTGTTGAGCGTAGGCGTGTTTACGCACGTTTGCCAACGCTTCCTGCAGGATGCACACCAATTGAACTTCAGCGATCGAGGATACACATACATCTTCCTGGATTTGGTTGATGAATAGGGTTTCAATACCGGTCTGGTAACTGAACTCCTGCAGATACTCCTCAATGGATTCGTTCAATCCCTTGTCACTGGACAAGGTGGTGCGCAGGCTGAGGATATTCTCACGCACATCAGCATGAGCGGTTTGGATCTCAGCGCGCATCTTCTGCAGTTCTTGGTGAAGCTGCTCTGACTTACCCTGTTTTTGCAAGGCATCCAGGGTTTGCACCTGCAGGTTGAGGTAACCCAACACCTGAGCCAGACCGTCGTGCATCTCGCGGGCGATGCGGCCGCGCTCCTCAACGATCGAAAGCGATTGCAGTTGGGAGGTCATCAAACCGTGTTTGATGGCGATATCGACCTGATCAGCCAGGCATTCCAACCAGATTAAATCGTCCTCCGAATAAGGGCGTGGTTGGCTGCGGGCTGCCCACATCACACCAATGGGGGTATTGTCCAGGTTGAGGACGACCACTGCTATAGCTCTGACAGAACAATCGCTGGATGGGCAGGCGTTTATAAAGGCATCGTCGTCGGGTTCATTTTCTGGTGATAAATAAGATGCTGCTGTTCGGAAGGCATTCAATATTAGCGGGTTCATGATCTGGGAATTTGCTGTTGTGGACGAGAGCGCGGTATTATTTTGGCTCGAGTAACACTTCAAATTCAATTGAGAATAATCGTCATTGACCATCGCCAACCCGATATAGTCCGAGTCCAGCAGTTGGCGGGACTGCGCGACAATAAACAGTAAGATATCATCGACGTCATCCAGCTCTGCAATCCGCCGGCTGATGCTGACCAGGGCGTTGGTCCAATTCTCCGCGCTGATACGCGCTGCGATCTGGGCTTTATAGGCAGCTTCTTTGGCGCGATCGCGTTCACCTTGCAGTGCCTTCAGATTCCTTTTTCGAATGGCATCGAATACGTCCAGGCCGCGCAATACGAAAAAAGTCACCATGAATGCTGAACCCATACGCCAGAACTGGATGGGGAAGCCAGTCACTTCTAGAATACGGTCGTAATCCAACCAGGCAGTCAAACCATACGGTTGCAGGACGTGCATTTGTTCTCCGACGAAGGCATTATAGATCACACGGTTGTAGTTGTAGTAAGAGGCGGGTCCATGCGGTGCAGCAGGCACTACCAGGCCAACCACGAAAGCCTCTAAGAGGAAAGCCACACCTGCCCCCAACATCAGGCCAGAGACATCGAAGTAACCGAGCTGACTCTGTGTCCGCCACTGGCGCAAGAATCCTATGCCGGCCATGATGCTGCCGGGAAGATAAAGCAAGTAGCGCGACCAGATATCGATGGGGATTTCAATTGGGGAGGGAGTGATGAAGGTCGTGGCAGCGTAAGTTATGGCAAAGGCGATGGGCACGATCAGTACCCCGGGAATGAAAACCACCCAGGCAGGCAATGGTGTCCATTGAGTGAGGATACCCCAACCAAAGATGAGCAACAGCAGACCGGTGGCTGGCTGCAAAAACATACGCAGTATTTTGAGGACTTCTGCGAGTTGATCACCGGGATTGCTGACCAGGAACATGTCCACCCACCCGGTTGATCCGGCGGCCATCCCAAAGGCTGCCAACCAGGGTAATTGTCTTCTTAATGGTAAGTCTCCCCCATGGCGTAATTGGAGGTAAGCAGCCAATCCTAATCCCCAAAACGCCAAGCCGTAGAAGAAGTAAATCAGCATCATGATGGTGGTTATATCCTGCGAGGGTTATTGAACAGCGCTGAGATTTACTATAAAGTCTCCCCAATCATCGGTGTGAAGAATTTCCCGATTGGTTCGATAAATAGGTAAAGCAGTTCGGCCGAACATCGATTTGTTCCCTGTTTCACGATCATAAAAATTGTAACACAGGAATAGATAGACCGTTTGGTGATATAAATCATATTTTTTACGGGAAGATGCAGGGATTAATAGAGCTCTCAGTGAAAAGCGGTAGAAGTTTTTACCATAGTTTTTGTGTGATATATAACATCTCACTGTGGTATTCGGTGATTCAGAAATGATTTTTCATCTTTCAACACCTACTTTTATGGAACATGTGCCAAGATGATATCTTCGAGCATGTCAAGATTGTTAAGGTTGATGAAATAATGGCACTGTTCTACCAATCTTTCCAGATCTCTTTTACGAGCCAGCCACCCGCCTCCATCAACAAAATTTATAAAAGCTCGGTTTTCACCATGGCGGCTGTTGGATGCATTAATTTGATTATATGCAACCAACATTTCGCGGGCTTGTGTTGTTTGTCCGCTGCTGGTTGTTTCTTGAAAGCTGCTCATTATAACGACCCAGGGATCATTCAAAGTGGGGATCGCAAAATCTATATCTACATTGATAAACCTGGAGCGTCCCTTCTCATAACCAATTCCATGAAGGCGAGAGATTTCTTCCAGATTCTTTTGGATCGTGGCTTCGACTTTGTAGCCTTTGCGACCACCATAAGTACCGATGGTCGATTCTTTATAGCGAACTTCTCGTAAGGCTTGTGGAATTGTCCCGATTTCACGATAATTCAGTTTATCCAAATAGAAACGCGGAGTATATGTAGCCAGTTCCTGGTCACGTTTGCCATCGAAGAGTAATCTGGCTACCAGGGTAAGGAAAGTGAAATCAACGATTAACTGACGCTTTATCTTATTGATGCTCCACTCACGGTCGAAACCTCCCTCGATCCTGCCAATCTTGCGTAATAGAGAAATAACGCGCATAAACTTCTCATCAGATAGACCGATGTCCCTCAAAATAACATTTAAGGCATCTGAGCTTTCTTGAAGAAAAGCAATGGTATCTTCAAGGGTGATAACTTTTAATGATGAGATGTGAGGGCTCTGAGATAGATGCAGTAACCCGGATACTATTTCGTCAATTTCGTCTTCAAGGTCATCGTCCACAAAGAAGATCGTTGAACTATCCCAGGCTTCTTGAAAAGATAATTTTCGTGGAGGCTTCATTCTCGGATCTCCAGCTTTGCGGCTTTAAGGGCTTTACCCCAGGTTGGAAAATTCTCTAAGAATAGTTCTAAATCGTAACGGCTTTTTTCTTTTACATCCTCAGGTGTTGGGAGCCTTCCCAATTCCACAGATAATTTACGCAGTTCTAACTGCAGGGCTTTTTTTGTAACCTGACGAGTCTCTTGCTTGATACTCTTCCTCTGTACCTTTCCGGAACTTTGTATCTGGTTTATCTTATCGCGCATAATTCCGACATAAAGGGGATCTAAATCTATGGCGACGTATTGACGCCCCAGCTGGAAGGCAGAAATCGGTGTCGTGCCGGTTCCTCCGAAGGCGTCCAAAACCACATCCCCTGGTTCTGTGGTTAATTTAATAATCCTATCCATCAATGATTCTGGTAATTGACAGGGGTGGTAATCCCGATCTCGCCTATGTTTAATGCGATGAACATCCCACCAGATATCGCTTAATGGAGATTTATCGTTATCACCGGTTTGTTTACGTTGACGCACACAAGCAGCGCGCAAACAGTATTGCCGGGCATCGATTGGGCTTATGGTTTCATAATTGAATGTAAAATCAGTCGGGTGTTTGGTGTAGAACAACAATGCGTAATGAGCTGGCATTACCTTGCCACGTGGCTCGGACAACGCATCCCAGGCGATCCAATTCTGGAAGTAGAGATGTTGGTTTAAGAATTTTGCGTGGTGGATTGCCCAACGCGGTAAGTTGAGGACGAAAAGAGAGCCTGTAGGTTTTAGTATCCTGACGTACTCAGCCAACCAGGAATTGCACCACTCGATATACCTCTGGTCAACCAGCCCATCATCATAATTGGTGTATTCTTTATCCAGGTTATAGGGAGGATCAGCAAAAGCCAGATCGATTGTCTCGTTAGGATACTGTTTCAAGATTTCAAGTGAGTCGCCTTGATGAATGACGTTGAATAAATTGTCTCTATCTATGGTATGGGTTGAAGGGGGATGCTCATGGTTGACTTTTCGTTTTACAGACGGGACAGGAAAATTTGGCAGCCCATATTGCCGTGGAGACTCTGCTAGAGATTTGTGTTTCCAGGCTAACCCTTCTTCAGGGGCAACGATACCTCTGATTTCAGGGAGAGGCGTCTCGATTAACCTTTTCTGACTCCCCTGGTTTCTGTCTGGAAAATCGAGCATTGAAATTAATATATCAAAT
>JACUUU010000075.1 GCA_014859065.1 Anaerolineales bacterium | reverse complement strand
TGGCATGGGGTTTAAGATCCATTGTCATCTCCTTTCGTCTAAGAAACAATTATCTTGAAAAATATAAATGTGAGCGATAAAATCAAGGGTCCGTAAGAAGAATTCTTTCTTAACTTTAGCTGCATCTACCGGTTCGATGCTCTCAGCAGGCTCCAGACGACCACAAACCGAACAGGGATCTACCTGAGCTGGAATGGTGCTTTTACAATAAGGGCAAACCCGGGTGTTCTGGATGTCCTGGTTGCAGAAAATACAAATTCCTTCGTCCCTATTTAATTTCGATCTGCAAAATGGACAAGTTATGATTTGATTTGTTACAAATTCTGCGGGGGGAAAAGGATCGATGGAGTTATGCATGGTTTTTACCTACGATGATAATTTGGCTCATCGAAATCATAGTTTGAGCTTTTAACCAATCTCAATCATTGGGGATAATCTCCTGGAGAAAAGGGTTTCGTTGTGACATATAAATCCGTGACTCTAATGACAAATCTTATTTGTTTTAATAAATCATCTTGAATTTTTACAGATGCAAACTGCCAAATCAAGAGGATTAACTGCCAAAACGCGCCAAGATGATAAATTAGCCTCTTGAGATACCAGGCAAATTTTAGTATGATCCGCCTTTGTCAAAATCAAAGTTACATATTTGGGTGTCTTATTTTTAGCAATGATGAATATATTGCAAATAATCTCTTGACCTGAGGACTGATTTCACATTTCTTTAGTTTTTTTAGATGGGCGGTTTAATATTTTGCTATAATCAACCAGGAGGACTAACCAGCATGGATACATCTAACCACCTAGAAGATCAACCTTCACAGGCAAATCTTGACCCAGTTCGCCAGGAAAAAGCCAAAGAATATGGGCGCATAAAACGCAGATTGATGCTGGTAGATATGCTAATGGTAGGGCTGTACACCATTGCCTGGTTGTTTCCGTCTTCCCAATTGTTTGGTGAGCAATCCCTCCGGGCATCTGCAACCCTGCGTGATATTCTCTATGGAATAACGACCAATGAATGGTTAGTTGTGGCAGGGTTTATGCTTGTATTTGGGGGCATTTATTCACTTCTTACGATTCCGCTGGCGTACTATTCCGGTTTTATCCTGCCTCATCGCTATGATCTGTCTACCCAAACTCTACCTGGCTGGATGGTCGATCAGGTCAAGGGTTTAGTTGTGGGGGGCTTCATTGGGTTGATTGTTATTCAGGTTATCTATGCTCTACTACGTCTTACTCCTGATCTATGGTGGCTGTGGGTGGCAGGAGTGATGTTGGTGTTCAATGTCGTGTTGGCTAATCTCGGTCCAGTTCTCCTGCTCCCCATTTTTTATAAACTGGCACCTCTTGATCAAGAGCGGCCGGATTTGGTTGAAAGGCTTACAAAACTGGCGGAACGAGCGGGGACACGGGTGAGAGGCGTATATAAGTTCGACATGAGCCGCAGGACCAAAGCTGCCAATGCAGCATTGACCGGATTGGGGAACACCCGCAGGATTATTTTAGGCGATACGCTGCTCCAAGAATTTCGGGATGACGAGATTGAGACAGTCCTGGCACACGAACTGGCTCATCATGTACACAAGGACATCCCTCTTGGAATGTTGGTGGGGAGTGTTATGACTTTAGGAGGTTTATACCTGGCTTCGTTGGGTATTAATTGGGGCGTTCAAACTTTCGGTTTCCTGGGAGTTGACGACGTAGCTGCTTTTCCGATTTTGATGATTGTGATGGGGATATTTGGATTGGTGACCATGCCGCTGCAAAACGGTTTCTCCCGCTGGCGCGAGCGACGAGCAGATGATTATGCCTTAATGGTGACGGGGAAGAAAGAGGCTTACGCTTCAGCGTTGACTCGTTTGGCTAACCAGAATCTGGCAGAGATAGATCCTGAACCATGGGTGGAAATATTATTGATGTCGCACCCACCTTTGGGGAAGAGAATCAGGATGGCGGAGAACTACTGATTAGGGAGGTTATGGAGCTTTGAGAAATAAAGCCAACATATCTGAGACCAATTTTTCTCGTCTTTGTTGATATTCGGGATCGTTCTGGTTTTGCTCATCCATATCTTTTAAGCAGGTGATGGCATAATCTTGCAGGAAAAGGCGGCTTGCACCTTGCATGGCGGAATTGATGGAGGTCAACTGCTGCATGATTTCTTGACAGTCGCGTTCATCAGCCACCATAGCCTCAACGCCGCGTAGTTGACCCCCAATTCTGCGTAAGCGTTGGATAAATTTCTGTTTGGTCTCATAGTTTTTGATTTTCATCAATTTATGTAGAAATCCAGCTCACGGCTGGTTAACAGTTAGGCGGCTCAGGTAAAGGCACCTCTAGGGCTACAGTTGCTGGCCGAGGCAGAGAATCCATCCGAGGATAAGTTCATTGCAGCGATTCTAGAAATTTTCTTGTGCGTTTCCTGACTTTGACAGGATGGACAAGCCTGGATTTGGTCTGCTTCTGAAAAGCGTACCATTTTATCAAACTCAGCACCACAGTTGCTGCACAGGTATTCATACAAAGGCATAATTAGCTTACTTCTCCTTAGAAATCATAATACTATACCCCAGTATAGCATTAATTTTGGGGTTGTCAAGGAATCCCTTCTCGAAGATATTTGCATCTAATCTGCAACGTGTCAGCAACAGTATTGATCAGAACTCTCATTTTTTGCCAGGGTCCTATGGGATTTTGATACATTAACTGCTATGTGTTTATTCACTGGGAATGATGAACCATAGAATTAGGTAAATCAACAATCCCGGAACGCCTCCAGGGATTAATGCGATTAAAAACCCCAGTCGGAACCAGATGGGGGCAATACCGAAGAATTCACCTAAACCTCCACATACCCCAGCAACAATGCGGCGCGCTCGCGAACGACGTAGGACTTGTCGATTAGAAGCAGACATGATTTTCTCCCGTAGATATTCAGTCGCGTTACTGATCGGATTACTCGTAATTGTTAAAGTCTTTTATAAATTACCTCTTAGGGTCTCCGTTAAAAGATGGGGACAGGTTGTAAAGGAGTGCTAAGAAATTCTTACTGCGATGATGGTACCATCACCAGCCGGGTAGACAGTGCTGAGCACCCTGGGATCAGCAGCAACCCGCTGGTTGAATACGCGCATGATCTCAACCAGCTCATCGCTATATTGGGAGGCCAATACTTTACCACCTCTAAATGCATTATGAGCGGCGATCAGACCTCCGATGCGCGTGTTCTCCACAGCCCATTCGTAATAGTCAGGGTAACCAGGTTTATCAGCGTCGATGAAAATGAAATCAAACGGTCCATCCGAAACAAGTTCGGGGAGTATTAGCTGCGCATCTCCAACGCGAACTTCCACCTGATCGAAAAGCCCGGCATTTGAAAAATGCTGGCGGGCAACTTCTGCATGTCGAGGGTCGACTTCTACGGTAATCAATTTTCCACCCTCAGACAGCCCACGCGCGATCCAGATACCGCTGTAGCCGCCTAAGGTACCCAGTTCCAACGCCTTTGTTGTACCTGAAGCTTTGACTAAGAATTGTAGAAAGCGCCCTTCTTCTGGTTTCACACTTATGCTTGGCAAGCCTTTTTTGGGTGTTTCCTCCCAGGCAACCTGTAAAGGCTTGTCGTGCTGTGCGAATAAGTCAGTAATATATTGGCTAAGTGAATGGTTGTAAGTCGTCAATTTGTTCCTCCGATGATTATTCTCGATAGCAGCGCATAAGAGAATGATTTCAATAACATAACTTTTATTCCAGATATGCTCAAGGGCAAGCTGGGTTTTCAACTCTATGTTGGTTTTGCACCGATTTATTCAGCGACATAGTTGACAATTAAACAAATCCCATGCCAGATTTAATTAATCCTTTATGCAGCATGGTATCTCCCCAATGTTTACCTTTCATACCAGAAAAAGGTTTGCCTGACAGCCACCTGACAAATTTTTTGAGGTATGTCTGGTCTTACCACTGATCCCAATGGACAATTTCATCCAGACCACGGCGTCCACCAGCCCTGCCAACGCGGGAGAGCTCTTCTTCAACCTGGGGATATCCAAAGGAAATGGCAATGCGTAAATGCAATTCGGGCGGAAAGCCTAGTATTTGACGAGCGCGCTCTGGTTCGTAGATAGATGCCAGACATGAGCCAACGCCTAATTCCCAGGCTGCTAACTGCATATAGGCTGCGCATTGACCCAGGTCGAACAATCGTTGGAACTTTTCTTCGGGGTTCTCAGAGAGCAGGGCAACTCCCATCGCTGCGCCTGCCAGATGCCCAGCCCAATCTCCGCATTCGGAGAGCTGCTGAAGGATGGTTTTATCGGTGATGGCGATGAAGTGCCAGGGTTGGGTGTTTTTGGAGCTCTGCGCCCGACGGCCAGCGTTGAGGATGGCTAGAATTGTCTCCTTCGGGAGCGGATCTGGTGTGAATTTGCGAACGGCGCGCTTGAGTCGAATAGCTTCGGAAACATTCATATGTGTCCCTTCTATTCCTTTAGTGAGAGGGCCCGATACAATCTGTCTGAATCAACGTGTTGTGCGAACAGCTGCTCAAACTTCTCTAATTTTGCCGGCAGCCCCAGACGAGATTTACCAATTACCCGGTCAATAGCCTCAATGGTCTCCATGGTGTTGGTAGGTACCAAAAGCACTGCGACCTCGAATTCTTCAGCCTGGCGGATGACCATCGGGCTGGGATGTAAGTTGCCGGTCAGGATCAGACAGGTGGTGGATGTCTCTAGGGCAGCAAGCTGGATATCCGTGCGGTCACCACCTGTGATTACAGCTTTGTTGGGATATTCTCGAAAACGGTGGAGAGCAACCTCAGCTGTCATTGCGCCGACTGTGAGGGACTCGACCAGGCCATTCAGACCTGCTCTCTCTGTTAAAACGCTCGCATCCAGGTGATCGACAAGTTCACGTACTGTTAATGCAGCTAAGGTTGAGACATGGGGTATGCGACCAAAGATTGGAACTCCGCGTTTTTCAAGAAAAGGGATCGCTAACTGATCAACGTAGTCTCTAGCATCATCAGGGACACGGTTTATGATTGCACCAATCATCAAATCTTCTAAGCGAGACTGAGCGGATAAGGTGTCATCTAATAAGCGCACATCCGAGCGATATTTGACCATTACCAGCACATGGCTGCTAAGAGTACGGGCAACCAGCGGTGTAGGAAGTTGAACAGCATGACCCTCCCGCAAGCTGCCACCACCTTCTAATAAGAGGACATCTTTACCCTGACTGGCTCTAGTGGAGGCAGATTGAACTATTGCCATCAAGTCGTTTTCTCTTTTACCCTGGAGGTAAACTTTTAGAAATTCTTTGGATATAACCACAGGAGAGAGTTCGTGTGGAAGGTCATCCAGCCCCAGGGTTTCCTGGACAAAGGCAGCATCCTCGTCCGCAGTTTTATCATTGATCCGCCAGGGCTGTAAACTAAGCGGTTTTAGGTAACCAACTTGATAACCATCAGCCTGGAGTTGTTTCCCCAATGCCAGACAGGCTGCAGTCTTTCCGGAAAAATTTTCTACTGAAGTGATGTAGAGGGATTTCATTAATAAATCTCCTTAATTACTTATTGAGGACCACGCGCATATCAAGAGCGATTGCACCTTGTCCGCGCGGATATACGACCAACGGATTTATGTCTAACTCGACGATGTCAGGAAAATCCTGCACAAGCTGACCTATACGCAATAGGGTATCCACGATAGCATCCTTATCTACTTCTGGTTGTCCGCGAACTCCGTCTAGGAGCGCATAAGCGCGGATTTCGGACAACATCTGCTCTGCCTCCAGACGGGAGAAAGGAGCAACCCGAAATGTCACGTCTTTCAACGTTTCCACGTAGATACCACCCAAACCAAAGGTAACCAGGGGGCCAAATTGTGGATCCCGGTTCATACCTACCAGGACTTCCAATCCCCCTGAGGGGACCATTTCCTGAACCAGGCAGCCCCAGATATGAGCCTCAGGGACATAGCGTTGAGCTCGATACACCATTAGTTCGAAAGCATCTCGCACATCGGTTTGATTCTGTAAACCGACTTTTACTCCACCAACATCAGTTTTGTGCAGGATATCCGGTGAAGCGATCTTGAGCACAACCGGATAACCGATTTCCTGAGCGATTTCGACAGCTTCATCGGGGTTCTCGGCAATTTGCGAGCGGGGAATTCGCAAATTGAAGGCTTTAAGAATCTGGCGGGTTTCAGCATCCCCGACGGAGGCGCGGCCTTCCGAACGGACTTTCTTGAATACTTCTTCAACTGATTGACGGTCAACGTTGAATTCGACATATTCGGGTTCAGGCCTGGAACGGATGCGATGGTATTCAGCCATAGAACGGAAAGCTTGTGCTGCCCTCTCGGGAAAAGGATAGTTCGGCACATTGTAGGTTTGTAAAATATCAATTCCAACCTGAACTTGTTTCTCACCCATAAAACAAGCCAGGATAGCTTTGTTAGAACTGTTTGCAACACTCCCAACTGCTTTGGCTGTTGCCTCGATTTCGGTCATTGCCTGGGGAGTCAGAACAACCAGTATGGCATTCACATTTGGGTCGGAAATAACGGCTTCAAGGGCAAACTTGTAGCGATCGGCGCGCGCATCTCCTAACACATCCACCGGGTTGGCAGCGCTGGCGGCGTCTGGCAAATACTGTTCCAATTTCTTGATGGTTTCGTTTTCAAACCGCGCCAGGCGCAAACCGGAATGTTCCAATGAATCGGTAGCCAGGATACCAGGACCTCCGGCGTTGGTGACGATCGCGACGCGATCTCCAGTCATTTCTGGCTGGTACCCCAAAGCCAGGGCAATATCAAAAAGCGATTCCATCGTCTCGGCACGTAGGACACCAGCCTGGTTGAAGGCAGCTTGATATGCTTGTTCTGATCCTGCTAATGATCCAGTGTGGGAGGCTACTGCTCGGGAACCTGCTTGGGTTACACCTGACTTAATGGCAACGATCGGTTTTTTCCTGGCAGACTTGCGGGCAGCTCTAATAAATTCTTGACCGTTAGCCATCCCTTCAGTATAGATCATGATCACTTTTGAATGCTCATCTTCAGCCCAGGCATTGAGTAGATCGATCTCATCCACATCCGCTTTGTTGCCTAAGCTTACAAACCTGGAGAGACCCAGTTTGCCCGAAAGGGCGATGTCCAATACTGCGGTGCCTAATGCGCCGGATTGAGACATAAAGGCCAGCGGCCCAGATGGCGGCATACCAGCAGAGAAGGAGGCGTTGATCGGGGTAAATGTGTCGATTACACCCAGACAGTTCGGGCCTATCAGGCGTAGATCGAATTCTTCTGCGATTGAGATCAACTCAATCTCTCGCTCCAAACCTTCCTTGCCTGCTTCGCGGAAACCAGCGCTGATCACAATTACAGCCGGGATGCCTTTTTCCCCACAAGTTCGCAATGCTTCCGGTACGTGAGGGTAAGGGATGACAATCACAGCCAGATCAATTGGTTCAGGTACGTCGAGAACGGTGGGGTAAGCGAGTTGCCCTAAGACTTCTTTGGCATTTAGATTAATTGGAAAGACCTTCCTTTCCTTGCCGTATCCAGAATCGATCAAGTTTTTTACCACGGCATGACCGAGTTTTTCTGGGTCATTTGAAGCTCCGATAACTGCTACAGATTTTGGTTCGAAAAAAGCATTGAGCATATTTCTAATCCCAGCATTTCAAAGAAATGTAAGCTGTTTTTATGGTTAGGTTAATCTTCCTGGACTATGATAAAAACGATGGTGGATTTGTCCACAGGAATAACGTTAAGTGCTATGCGGGCAAGACGATCATCTTTTGCATAGACCAAAACAGCAGAAGTATCCTCTAACACACGCTCTTCTGGCAATTCAATCCATCCGTTGAGGGGCATCCCTTGGAGATAAAGATCTATCATCGAATGCAGCTCAAGAGGGGTGTTGAAGGAGATGATGTGTTCAGAACCGATGAAGTTGACCAAATATTGTTCCTCAGGAAGCGGAATATCTCCGGGAGCCTGCCCAAGAGAGACCCCTTCCGTCGCTTTAGCTTGAGCAGTGAGTAAGAAACCGCTTTCGTGTACCTGGGTGGCAAATGCTTGGGCAGAGGAGATAATTCCAGGGCCAATTTCTGTTATCATGGCTTGAGCAGTCTGCATTACAGGGTTCTCGTCAACAGCAGTTGCCAAGCCAACAGCTTGGGTTACCATACCCCCCACTTGGGTTGCAACAGCTTCCCCTGTATTCCGGATTTCGCGAAGATCTTCTGTCAAACCCGAGAAAAGGCCGCAACCCAATGTTGCGGTCGTGATCAGACATAATCCCCAAATAATGCGGTAAGTTTTCTTTTTCATCATCAGGTCCTTCTGGTATTTTACCGTATATCGCTTGAGCAGATTTCAGCCAGTCCGAGGGTGAATTCAGAAGTGGGAAGTGTTTTATTCCTGCAAATCATCCGCCTCGCTGAAAAAGAGCCTTGGGAGCAGCTCAGGTGGGTTATTTATTTACCCACGAGCTTACATCTTAGATGGAAAATGGGGTAAAAGCCCCTGAGCCATTGCCTCGAGCCCGTTGATGTCATCCAGATCTAACCATTGCAGCATAACCCGTTGGAGACCTACTCCATCCAAAGCGCTTAATTGGTCGACTATTTGGGAAGCAGTCCCCACAACCAGGCCTCTCTGACGCAGCTCATTGGCTGAGAATTTGCCACTGGCGCGCTGGGAGACTTTATGGTTCACTTGGTCATCATTTTTTCCGAAGATGCAGCCTACCATCATTGAGCGGCGGATATCTGTAGGAGCACGGCCTTGCTCCTGGGCGAGATCGTCTAAGAGTGTGGTGAGCTTCGAGAAAGCTGCCTGATTTAGATAAACTGCGTTCCATTCGTCGGCAAAGCGGGCAGCCAGGGGTAATGTGCGAGTTTGACCGTTTCCTCCGATTAAGAGGGGAGGACCTTCTGGTCTGCGAGGAGGTGGCAGCAAGACAGCATCATTGAGCTGGTAATAATCCCCTGAATAGATGACTGGCTGTTTGCTTTTCAATAAGCTTGAAATTATTTCTAAGCCCTCTTCAAATCGGGCAAAACGGTTTTGAATATCGAGTAAGGCAAACCCATAGTTTTTGTGCTCGCGCTCTTGCCAGCCAGCACCCAATCCAAGGGTCAACCGGCCATGGGAGAGATCGTCAATTGCTGCAGCCATCCGGGCTGTGTGTACAGGATGACGAAAAGAGAGTGGAGTTACCAGGGAACCAAATTCGATTCGCTGGGTATGGCTGGCTAACCAGGCAAGTGAAATCCACAATTCCAATGAATCAAGATCTGGGGGACTGTTGTTGGTGAAATGATCAGAGCGGTACAAACCCACAAACCCGAGGTCTTCAACCGCTCTAACCAGGCGAGTCCAGCGCGGCCAGTTAAGACCATTTTGTCCTTCTATCATGATCGCAATATCAAGCAATGTAAACTCTCCTAATCGAATTTTCGAATATACTCTTCTGCTTTTTCAACCAGTTCTATATTTCCAATGAACATCGGTACCCGCTGGTGAAGAGATTCGGGTTGGATATCCAGAAGGTTTCTGTATCCATCTGATCCATAACCACCTGCCTGCTGGGCAATAAATGAGAGTGGTGCTCCTTCGTAAATCAGGCGTAATTTCCCATTTGGGTATCGGGGGTCCTTGCTGTCAGCCGGGTAATAGAAAATCCCACCCGCAAGCAAGTTGCGATGAAAATCTGCGACCATTGAGCCAATGTAGCGGAGAGAGAGGCTTTTTGGAGGAGCGTCATCTTTTTCAACTCCTTGTAGATAGCGGGTAAAACGGCGAACACCTTCACTCCAGTATTTCATGTAAGCCTGGTTTGCGCTGAAGTACCGGGGTATTTCAGGTATGCGGATATTTGGGTGGGTCAGTAAAAATTCCCCGACTGAAGGGTCTAATGTGAAACCGTGAACACCTCTGCCGGAGGTATAGACTAACATTGTGCTGGCACCATAGATCATGTAGCCGGCAGCCACCATATCTTTCCCCTTTTGCAAACAATCTTCAAGGGTACCAAGCCCAGATTCGGTTTTCCGATTATAGATAGCAAAGATCGTGCCAATACTTACATTGAAGTCAATATTCGAAGATCCATCAAGCGGGTCATAGAGCAAAACATATTTACCAGTGCCGTACTGTTCTGGGATTCGCAAGATATCTTCTTGTTCTTCTGAAGCCATAACCGCTAACCGGTTGGTATGGTTGTTCAAGTTAAATATCATACGATCAGCCAGCTCATCTAGTTTCATAACTTCTTCCCCCTGCACGTTGATATTACCTGTACGTCCTAAAATTTCTGCCAGGCCAGCACGAGTGGTTTGACTTGCAATGACCTTTCCAGCGAGCGCGATATCATAAAGCAAATAAGTGAGGACACCAGTTGCCTCAGGGTACGTACGTTGTTCGTTGAGGATATGACGCTCAATGGTGACAATTTTTGTGTCGTCAATGGATGGCATAACCATAATTACCCTCCTTTAAATAATTCCCAAATGCTAAATGGATACAAATTCGTTTGTACATGATTGGATTTTTCAAAAATATTGTATTTTGGTAAACATCCACAGCTTGCCTGAATACCAGTTAATGTAGAAAAATGCATTTTATGCCTGCCCTGTTAGCATTCACCTTGATTATACATGATCTTGGTTACGAAGTTGACCGAAAATCCAGCCTTCAATGTGCCGGATATCGAAATCGTCAGGGTCGTCAAAAGGCCGCTTGCCTGACAAGATATTGAGCATTCCCAATAATCCAATAATTGCATCGAAGGTATCTTCCCCAGATTGAGATGGACCAAATCCGCTCAGCAAGTCTGCTCGCAATGCTGGTTCGAGTTGGATTTCTAGAATGTTAGCGATTGATATGAGAATACCAGCGTTTGAAGCTCGCACGACTTGATCCCGTTTACCTGAAGGTTTCCCGGTTATCGGATTTTTGAAGTTGAGCTTAAAATGGGTGTAAAATTCTGGAGGGTAGGTTTCAGCTACTATAAGAGCTTCCGTTTGGAGGAGTTCTTGTAGAGAGCCAGAGAATGGCCAGATCCTGAGCGGATGTGAGCGTTCTGTTTCCTCAAGATCGCTTCCCAGTGCTGGTACTAAAACTTCATTCCAACCCGAAATGGCAGCTTTTCCAACTTGCTGGGGGCCGAGGGTCCAAAAAAGCGGACAAGCTGTCCGCCTGCCTTCGCGACCATGCTCACACAAACGGAATAAAGAATTGAGGTCATCGAAGCCGAGGCCATCTAATAGATGAAAACGGCGAGCTGATCCTGCTCGGTTTGGGTAGAAAGGGCGCTTCAAATGGATCTGGTTAGGAGTTTCAGCAACCAGGTAGAAATCCGCCCAATCCTTTCGCCCAAATTTAGGTAATGCGGAGAGAAAACTGGTAAGACCCGCTGCGCGCGCATAAGTCAATGGTATTCCTATGGGAAAGTCGAATCCTACCAGAATACACCCCCCCGGATCAACGTCTGCCTTTAATCGCGAAAAGAAACTGTTAAGGTCACCAACCATTTCAGGTTGTTTTACAGTGTAGCTGCCTTTATGGTTCTTGACCGCGCGCGCCATGATGCGTTTTTGGGGATTGGTGCTCCAATCGGCGTGGACAATCAGTGATGGCAGAGGATTCGGATGGAGATATTGAATCATGGTGGAGTGACCTTCTCAATTAATCAAGTGACCGATTAATGTGGCCAATGCAAGCCATTCTCCGGGTTGGTTCTCCACTTCAACGCCATCCAGAAGAGACCCGGTTTGGACTAAGTCAAGAACAACCTCTTCAACGACTTTTGCCTGCCAACCGAAAAGTTTGACCAGATCCTGTAATTGGGCAGCACCTACTGAATGGAAGTAAAGAGTGACCAATTTCTGGCGGGCATCCCTCTGTTTGATAAAGCGAGCTTTTTCGGGAAGGTGCGGATAGTGGCGATGGACCAGATCGTAAGTGTGTGCATATCGCCAGCCTCCAGCTTGAGTCACACCAACTGGGATAACTTTAAAATCAGACTGAAGCTCGGCGAGTCCCCGGCTGAAACGATGATCGCTTTCCCGGCTGGTAAGGTGTGTTGCATGTCGCAGCGATACGGTATCCATGGGGCTGGACTCCAACAATGCTTCATATATCAGCTTTGCTTCCTGGGTTAGAAGCCCCTGTTCGTACAGGATCAGGTAATCATCTTCTGGTGATCCGTAATTCTCGGAGAGAGCATAGAAGTAGGGAGCGACCTCCAAGGAGATCATAGTGGCTTTTTTGCGCAGGACTTTTGCGTAGTACCAGCGTTTAGCTCCTAAAAGCGAATCTTTCCAGGTCCAGGTGATGTGGCCAGGGTCATCGTGTTTTTCAGCGACGGGTCTATCTCCTGCGACTGCAACCCATAAGCTCGGTAAGAGAATATCCTTAATCGGCCAGAAGAAGATAAATCCACGCTGATTTACAAATTGGATGGCGCTTTCAATGTCCCTGATTGGATGCTTTGAGGAGAGTTGGAATGTGCTGGAACGGAAATTGGAGATTTGTTGGCTAGATAAGTTAACCATGAGTTGATTCAATCAACAGGTGTGCGAGTATTACGGAGCGAGGAGTTGGGGATGTGGCAGGTCATTAGAGTTATTCAGGCTTGTTCCCTTCTCGGCGTTGTTTTCGAGCAAATGCGTGAATTCCAATCCTGAATAGGTTGGGCGTTATCCGACCAAGAACTACCCCCAGGGCATAAGTGATTTTTGAAAATGACAGGTATGCTGGTTCAGATTCGTAGCCATACACGCATGCATCGAAGTTGAAACGCTGTAGAGTTTTTCTTAATGTCGGGATCGTATTACAGCGATAATATGTTGGAAACACATCGCGTTCGCTGACACGATCTTTTGCTTTTTGCAGTACAGCAACATGTTGTCGATTGGGAACAATCCTGGCAATCAATCCTACATAGCTGAGCAGATTTGGTGTGCGGATACATAGATATCCACCAGGTTTTAATATCCTGTAGCACTCTGAGAAAAACATTTCAGGAATTTCAATGTGCTCCAGGACATTATCTACTAAACATAGTCCCGCGGATTCATCATCGATAGGCCATTTTATGGTTGTAATCGGGCGAAATTCGTCTACAAATGGGTTATCTTTTGCTGAGGGGTCTACATCTATACCGATAACTCTGGAACAATTATGCCTCAATTCGCGCAGCTGTTTTCGGTAAGGGATTGGATCATCCTGGTACGCTCCTCGACCGCAGCCTACATCGATGACTATGGTTTCCAAATCGATAAGGGAGTTGACTCGCTGATAAAAAGCAATTGTGCCATCAACGTTTGAGAACCCACCAAATCTGCTTTCCGGATAGAAGATTGATTTATAGTCCACGGATTATCCGATTGGTTGCTGTCCTGATTTACGCTGTACCAAACTGTCGATCTCCTGCATCTCCCAATCCTGGGAGGATGTAACCATTCTGATTTAACCGTTCATCGACAGCTGCCAGATGAATTGGCACCTCCGGGTGATGTTGGTGCATCA
>JACUUU010000426.1 GCA_014859065.1 Anaerolineales bacterium | reverse complement strand
TGATGTGGTTATCGACGAGGGAAAAGTTTAGCTCCATATCACCTATCACGCGAGCATAGGCAACTGCAGATCCCACATCGCGCCCTAATGCAATTACATCACTATCAAGCGCCGAGGCTGTTCCTTCTGTCCAGAATACTACAACAGGTTCACTCCCCACGACATCATTTACAACCCCCACATTTTCAAGTACCGTGTAAGGGTATGCAACAGCTTCGTTGTTCAGATCCACAGTTAATACCCTCGCAACTGCCGGTAGTTCTCCTGGTGTTTGCGGGCCAGAGTACAAAAAGGGCAAATTATTGATATTGTCATAACCTAAATATGGATTATTCCCGTATGAACGTCTAAAACCTGTTTCGCGTGAAAGCACTTTACCATTTGGATATCTGGTTTTGTATTCCTCCCAAGAGATCATTGCTCCCGGATAGAAAGTGAGCTTTGCCCCAGCGAATTCTCCAGCGATTGCTTCGCCGGTAGCTTGCTGCCACCATGTCTCAGTCTGGCGGTCGTACATGATCAGGTTGCTGAACCTCAATCTAGCATTCGTACCAAATCCACTGCCCCCTTTCATCGAATAGCCTACCTCGCTGATCTCAACCCTGAGTGAGGCGGAGGGTAATCTGGGTTGGTTGGCAAGCCTGGCTTTAGGGCTTGATCTTTGGCGCGGTCCACGGAGTCGTCGCCATGGTGATGATGTCGATGTTGACCAAGATGCATCCCCGTCTGCCGCAGATGGAAAGCAGCCCGTGGATGCTGGTCAGATTGATGATGGGGAACAGGATGTGCCTGGAAGAAGCTTTGAGCAACAGTGCATGGGTTTAGCCTTAGAGGGGTAAGAATTTTTTCCCACGCTGCGTCAAATATTTACCACGTCTTAGGGGCACGGGATTGTGCGGCTGCGAGGCAGAGCCACCCAGCAGCTACACATAACCATTGTTGAAGTGGCTTCCAATCACAAAACTCTCTTTTTTTTGAAAGGATAGGTAAGATGTTAAATAGAAAATCAATTATTACCATAATGGCATTACTGAGCTTCCTGGCTGTAACCGTAACACCTGCTTTTGCAGCAGGGTTTGTCCGCGGCATTGCGATCACGGTTGATGGGGAAGATTACTACCTTGCCGGGGCGCCCGATGCTGGTGACGGCGCGATGGATGTCCCTGGTCACTACTGGGTTCAAGCCGGTCCCAACCAACTGGTTGGAAAGCACTACAATACCGGTCCGTTTGGCGCTCCAAACTGGTGGTCAAGCGACGCTGAGGACGGCCAATTGTTGTACATAGTTCACGGCATCATCGACACATGGTCGGCTGAGAAAGCGAGCGATTACGCTGCTCGCGGCTATACCCACTATCATGAGCTAGTGGCGGTATCGGATGGTGAACTTCACCCCACCAAAGTAGTCTGGTTGAAGCATACCGCGGTCACGAGCTTCACGTTGGATGGGGGTCCGCGTCCTGATTTTAGCCACGCGGTCACACCCGGTATCGATTTTGAATTTATTCCCAATTGGGGTATGCCTTACATGCCCTGATTATCCGTCCCCGGTCAGCTAGAGTGACAAATCATCTCCCGTGACCTAGTATTTGCCGACTCAAACGCTGGCAACCGGGCAAGGACTGGATAAGCTTATTAACAAAGACACCAGGCTGAGCGAAAAACACCTCGCCAGCCTGGATTTTATTAAGTGAACGTGGCTCGCGTGAGTTAGACTCGTCCTTCTATGATTGACACAATCTGTGAAATTTCACCCCTTTTGCCCGGCAACAGCCCGCACTTGCTCCCCTGGGCTATATTCCTCCCAGATGACCAACGCCAGCACAGCCTCTCGCATCGATAAAGTTCGGTCATAGAGATAGTCACCCATCCCTTTCCCCAAGCGAGCAAAGAAGGTTTCCCGGCGATTGTTATCCGTCAGTAAGCCTATATCCACCAAGACAATGCGCCCGCCGATGGCAGTGACGCAGGCAGTTTCACGAATCACCAACTACCCACTCGGAAGCCCCGAAAAAGCAAAAGTGCTGATGGCAATGTCAAACGTGTTAGCCAGGTAAGGCAAGGCGAAAATATTGGTGCTGATAAGTTGGTTGCTCAGTCCAGCCCGGCTTAAGCGCCGCCGGGTAAAGCAGCACAATCCCCAGGCCAGATCCAGGATTGTGCAACATATTTTCTGTAAAAATGGTCCAGAAACCTTCAGGAGCTGCTAAAGTTCCTGTGTTGTGGAAAAGTGGACACCGCTCCGC
>JACUUU010000425.1 GCA_014859065.1 Anaerolineales bacterium | reverse complement strand
ACCGGGTGGGCCGTAGAGAATTGCTTGTTTTTTTCGATCAAGCACGGATTGAATGCGACCAGGTGTACCTGTGAGTTTTGGAATCAATGGTATCACTGGTGCAATCGGAGGCAACGGTTGTGGATTCAGTAAGTGCTTTTCAATTTCGACCAAATTTTCGGGAAGACGGAGCTCTTTTATGGCTCTGCCTTTTGCCTCCTCCGCTGGTAAACCCCATTGTCCAATGGAAAGCCACTCAACAGGATGGTGATGTGGAATCTGGGGAATTGACGTATCGTATTGATATGGACTTGTGATTCGACCGATGCCCAGAACAGTAGATCTTTCAAAGGCAAGTACCAGGTCGCCTTCTTGCATCCCCGCAACAAAATTAAAGATTTCATCTGCCCAAGAGCCCTTATCGCTATAATTAGTTTTCATCAGCGAACGAACTTGATTCTTTGAATCCTGGTTAAAATCGACGATTGATAGATCGCCTAATTTTTCCCAGCCAATAGCTACATAACCCCCATTGCGCATTGCTTCCCAATTGTTCTTAAAACCAGGTTGATCAGGATAGTTTACCAGGACACGCCAATAGCGATGCGGACGCCCATTCCGGTCATTCAGTAAGGTTGTCAGGTGTTTGATGGGTATATCAAGTTCAGTCGCAATTGCTACATAGCGAACAGCAGCAAGATAACGGCCAACTCCATCGGGAGGTAGTTGTAATAATTTTATTAGATGAAAGCGTTGAAAATATTCTACATGAAAATCGTCAAGCTTATTCGGGTAGAGTAAGCTGTAATACTTATGCCCCCAAGCTGTTGAACTAACATTTGGAGCTTCTCGATCCATCTCTTCCTGTAGTATTCGGTAATCTTCATCACTTCCACCAGACGGCATATTTTCCAGAAGCTCACATCCGTGAATGAGCTGGTCGCGATGTTTTCTGGCAATCTGGACTGCCTCTTCAATCGATAACTCCAGTTGGTTTTGCGGGCTTCCGGTCATCCAAGTTTCAGTTTCTTTTCGGTGGTAGATACCGAACTTCAATGCACTTCCTCCAGCAATGCTTCCAAATATTGCTGGAAATTCCTCATCGTTCTTAAATTCAAGCCAATAAACTAAGCTGTTCTGGTTACCCCTGCCGTGCACCGTTTCCAAAAGTACTTCACCATCCAGGTTGCTAAGCACATCAGGGCCAAAACGCCGGTGGAAGGTTTCATAATATTGATCAAGCTGCTTGCGAGAAGGTAACTTTCCCTGAGCATCCATCTTTTTGTAGAGTTCTTTTAGTTCTTGGGTAATTTTTCCGTGTAGTTCTATTTTCATTCCTGATTCTCCTCGCGAAGCCTGCCAGTAAGTTTTCTTGCCCGTGAATAACCTTTTTCTTTAATTCCCATTCTGATCTGAATTAGACCAAAATCAAGAGCTATCGAATCAAATAAACGTTCAAAACCTGCCATTAACTAACCACACACTGAATCACTTATCCTCTATGGCCCCATAAGAGAGAAGCCTCTCCAACCCTGACATCAACTTTTTGGCTTGCTCCATATCAATCTTGCGATTACCTGCTGGGCCCAATGCCTCCGCCACCTGCTGCTCGCTAACTGGATAATATTCCACGAAGGCTTCATAGCCAATGTAAGCAGTAAGTGATTTTTGATGCGCCCAAACCGTAAACAGCATGCGTGTTTTTTGATTAGGATGAGTATACATGATGCTACGTACGTATGGTCGGAAATGAAGCCCCAATTTTCTGGCTTCTGCCAAGATATATCGAAATTCTTGCCCTACGCCGTTCTTATCAGCCAGTGCACAGACCTTTTCAACATCAGCAGTTCTTCTCTCGGTTTTTCTCTTCGTTTCAATGGTGGTGATGTCGGCTTCGGTGATCTCGCGAACTAAAATACGCTGCCCGTTCTCCAATTGGAATACTTCGAAGGTAATCACAGTGAGTGGAATTCGGAATTTTTTGGCCATATAATCCAACATGGTATCGATTCCTGGTGTGCGTTGGGTACCCACCAGGTATATCAAGGTCTCTTTATTCTTACCGAGATCTCCCTGCTCTAATCCACGGTCTAGAAGCATGGTTTTTAGATCCTGATTATCTCTGGAAAGATAGCTTTGAATTTTTGACTCAAGGGTCTCGAATGGATAATTATCGATTTGGGCTGCATAGTAGATGGCTTGAGTGATCACGTCAGTGGATAATGCTCCAGCTTTGACCTCGATCACAACATAGCGGCCTAATGGGTCAAGTGCCAAAAGGTCTAATCGCCCA
>JACUUU010000491.1 GCA_014859065.1 Anaerolineales bacterium | reverse complement strand
TCATGCAAGAACCGCTGCTCAGCGGCGAGGTGTGGGTGGCTTTTGACCATACTGCGCGGCTGATCGAGGCCTTTAACACTGAACCAGAGAACTTTGTAGGTTTCCCGGCACCTTCCGGACCGGTGGGACTTGGCTTTATGCCTGTGATAGTTGGTCTTGGTATCCCGTTGCATTCTGAGAACATAGATGGGGCGATTGAGCTGATCGAATACCTGACTCGCCCAGAAATTCAGGGTCGGGTGCTGCGCGAGCTGGCTTTCTTCCCGGTTGTAGCGGGCGTTGACTTCTCTGATCTACCCCAAGGTGTGGCAATCGAAGCCGGTGCAGTAGAAGCGCAGGCGAATGCCCCGAATGCTTTGCCAGCTTTGCTACCGGTGGGGTTAGGAGAACGCGGTGGTGAAATTAACCTGATCTTCCGCAATGCCTTTGATCGAGTAGTGCTGGAAGGAGAGGACATCGCCACAGTGTTAGCAGAGGAAGGCGCTGCGATGCAGCAATTGATGGAGGATACCGGAGCACCTTGTTGGGCTCCCGATCCGCCCAGCGTTGGACCGTGCCCGGTGGAATAAAATGCCGAGATCTCCTGCTTTGTACGGCAAGAAATACTGCCAGGGAAAGGTAGAAAAATTAGTGTAATACAGATCAGGCAGCGCGTATCAGAGGTACGGGCTGCCTGACCGCATTATAAAGTCTGTATCAGGGACAAATGAGCGAACAAGCGAGTTCAAAACGACGCATGAAATTTAATTGGGCACCCTATGTGTTGATCATCCCTTCGCTGCTGTACCTGCTTCTGTTTTTTGCCTGGCCAATGGTGCAGGCATTAGTCCTGGCGGTGCGGGAAGATGACGTTTTACTTGGCTTACATGAGCAGCCAGAGCGGGGCAGCCACGTCATCGGGGTGTTAGCGCGCGGGACGCTGATCGAAATCCAGGACCGCCAGGCAAATATTGTCCCGCGGGAGGACCTGGACATCCCCGGATTGATCACCGAGGTATGGTATAAAGTGCAGGTGCGAGACGGTGAGACCGAGCAGTTGGAAGGCTGGGCATCTGAGCGGCGTATCCGGGTGCGGGAAACTGATGAAGAAGGCAATCCAACCTGGGGCACTGTACGACCGGTTATTGGGGCTGACGCCGATCCCCTGACTCCGGTCTACATCGAAGCCAGCGAAGCCAGCGATATCATCGGTTGGTTGCAGCCGCAAACGGTGGTCGATATCCTGGATCAGGCGACCCTGGAAATCTGGTACCAAATTGCGGGCGAGCGGGAAGAGGAGGCTTTGGCTGGTTGGGTGCAGTCACGCTATATCCGCACCTACCCGGATACCACGGAAGGGCGGATCGACCGCGGGGATACCGGGCAGTTCACCACCCGATTCATCCAGAGGATGATCAACGACCGCTTCTTCAGACCAGCTTTGTATACCACCCTGCTGCTGATGGTCATCATCATCCCCATCCAGTTTGTGCTGGCGATCATCATGGCTCTGGTGATCCAAGCCAGAATAGTGGGCAGCAGCATCTTTCTGGGGATCTTTGCCATCGCGCTGGGGGTGTCGGACCTGGCGGTGGGGATTGTGTGGTATTCGATTTTCACCCATTTTGGCTACCTGAACTCGATCCTCCAGGGGCTCGGTTTTATCCAGGTGCCGATCACTTACCTGTCGGCTGACACGCGGCATTGGATCATCATCGCAATTGTAATGGCGGAGATCTGGCGAGCGACGGCCATCGTGATGGTCATCGTCGTGGCGGGAATGCAGTCAATTTCGCAGGATGTGCTGGAGGCGGCTGAGGTTTTTGGAGCGACCTTGTGGCAGAGAGTGCGTTTCGTAATCCTACCGCTGTTGAAGCCGAGCTTGCAGGTGGCTTTGATCTTACGCACCATCCTGGCTTTCCAGGTGTTCGCGGTGGTGATCGCAATTGGGGGTGGCGACGTTGTCACGGTATTGGCACGAGAGACATACCGCCAGTACTACGATCTGCGTAATTTCAACGTGGCGGCGGCGTATGCAAGTTTCATCTTGCTGCTGTCAATGGTCACGGCGGTATTCTATCTACGTGCGGTGCGCACTCAGGAGGAGGTAAGCGGATGACCAAGGTTGATCAAGTCTTGCCGGTGAAGGTTGAAGTTGCTCCTGAAGTAAAGGTAATTCACAAGCGAATGCAGCGCAGGCAGAAGCTGACGCGCGGGTTGACTTATCTGGTAGCAATCCTGATCACGTTGTGGGTGCTGATCCCGGTGGTCTTCATCGGTTC
>JACUUU010000074.1 GCA_014859065.1 Anaerolineales bacterium | reverse complement strand
TGACCAGCGAAGCACCTTGAGATTGGTGGGCAAGCACGGAGGCAGCCAGACGCATCCATTGATCGACATCGTAGCGCGCCTGGTAGAACTGGTGGGTGATCAAGCGCTTGGTGTGGTTGGGGAGATCGGTATTGCCCATCAACTGGCGAACGAAGTAACGATAACCCTCTTCGGTGGGCTCGCGACCAGCGGAGGTGTGGGGTTGGCGCAGATAGCCAGCTTCCGTCAAAGCAGCCATTTCATTCCGCACAGTCGCTGAGCTGAATTCGAGCCCGTAATGATCGACCAGACGGCGCGAGCCTACTGGCTGCGCAGTCTCGATATAATCACGAATCACCAGCGCTAGGATCAGTTTTTGACGTTCGCTCAGTTTCATGGTCAGAAATCTCATAATTTAGCACTCTCGATATGAGAGTGCTAAGACTTACCTTATTGATGATACCACGCTGCTAAAAGTAAGTCAAGAAATACAGGTTTTTTCTGAGATGATTTTTACAGATTGTTAATAAGGTTGGTTGTGTTACGCTTTGATTTCATTGTGAAAGATCTGGTTGTTAAATCCTGGGATGATCATTTTCGAAGATATTTTAACGCACAGGCGAATCGTCCGCGTAAGGGGCTTGAAAAACCAATTCAACCCCAGTACCAGGGTGCATGATGCCCAAAGAGCAGGCGTGCAAACCCAAACGCCCGAGGATTGGTTGCTCATCAGCCGGATTTCCCTTGTAGCCAGGCATGATCTTAGACAGGTAAATTACACTTGATTCGGCGTAGAGGTCATCGGCAGTGATGGGTAATCCACAGGCTGCCAGATGCGCACGGATTTGATGGCGGCGACCAGTTTCGGGGATCGCTTCGATCAATGAAAGGCAACCAAGTTCTTCCAATAGACGCAAATGGGTTATGGCACGTTTGCCTTTGCGATGATCCACAATGGTGCGGTGACGCCGGCCGGCGTTGGTTCGCAGGGGGACTTTGATCGTACGTTTATCCCAATGAGGTTTGCCTTTCACCAGGGCATGGTAGATTTTGTTTACCTGGCGGTGTTCAAACTGAGCGTTGAGTTCCCGGTGAGCTTCAGCGGACCGCGCCAGCAGCAAGACGCCAGTAGTATTACGATCCAGACGGTGGACAGGCCACAATCTCCCGAATGATTTTCCCAGCAGGTTGGTGATAAATGGTGCTGTGGGATCATAACCGTCAGCTAAAACCAGAATTCCCGCCGGTTTGTTGATGACGAGCAAGTGGTCATCAGACCATATAACTGTATTCGCTAGGTCCATAGATCTAGTAATGACAAGCGGGCAGCTTCAGGCGCAGTTGCCAGCCATTTCTCGCGTACCTTGAAAATCAGCAACCCAGCCATTGCCATGAAGAAGGCGGAGAAGAGGAACATGATGCGGTAGTTGTCGCCACTTAAGTCGATCAAGACACCCACGATCTTGGGGCTGGCACTGCAGCGAGGTTCGATGCAAAGCAATACAGACCGGTTAAAGCCCGATACGGGCATCGCCACCGATATCATATACCATGGGTAAGGAGTTCACGTTGATCAATGCCATGCCGATGTTGGTGATCAGTATAGCAACCATGAACCCATTACTGATCCCATAGCAGGGATCGTGATGAAGAATATAGCTGCCAATGGTGTGCCGGCCAGTAACCAGGGTTTTCACCTGCCGAGACGAGTAGGGGTGTGATCTGAGCGTTCTCCCACGATTGGCTGCACGAACATGTTGAGATAGTTATCCCAGGTCATGATGAAACCGAGCAATGTGGCATATAGCCCCAAAATTCTCTCTCAGAAAGATCGGGACGTAGGTGTTAAAAATTGGCCAGATAAGGCTGAGTCCTAAAAAACCTAAGCCCAGGAGGAATGGCCTGCCATAAGGAAAGCGCTGTTTCATGTTGTTTCACCTGGTAGAAAAAATTTGGATGGAAATTCAGTCTCTTTCAGCTTCTAAATCTGACAGGAATTTCAAATCTTCAGGGGTAAGGGGAGCAGACATCAGCAAGTCGGGACGCTGTTGCCAGGTTCGCCGCAGGGCTTGCTCCCGACGCCAGCGGGCTATACGGGCGTGGTCACCAGAGAGCAGCACCTCAGGAACTTCCCACTGGCGAAATTTTGCCGGTCGGGTGTAGTGGGGGTATTCAAGTAGACCAGTGGCAAAGGAGTCGTCTTGAGCTCCTTTGGGATCTCCCAAGACGCCTGGAAGCAGACGCGAGACGACATCGATGATCACCATGGCAGGTATCTCCCCGCCACCGAGTACATAATCACCAATCGAGATTTCATCACTGACCAAGTATTGGCGCACTCGGTCGTCAACACCCTCATAGCGCCCACATAATAACCCAATACGTTCGTGATTGGCGAGTTCTTGAGCCAGGGATTGTTGCAAAGTTCGCCCTTGAGGACTAAGCAGGATAAGGGGGTATTGTGGGGGATTACCCAGAATTTCTTCAACAGCAGCAAAAATAGGTTCGGGTTTCATTACCATGCCGCCCCCCCCACCATAGGGTTCGTCGTCGGTAACCTGGTGCCGATCAGTTGCCCAAGCGCGGATGTTGTGCAGGCTTACTTGAACCAATCCACGTTGGCAAGCGCGCTGCAGGATGCTGGTATTGATGAATGGTTCGAACAATTCTGGGAACAAGGTAAAGACATCAAAATGCATGGCTTTCATTCTAGCCGCAAGGGGGGAGAATGACAAGGTGTTTTCGGTCAGGTAATCAAGTGTTGAGTGGATTGGGCTTGGTTACAAGCAGAGGCCAAACCTGGGTTGACCGTCTAACTCGAAAATGGTAATATCAAGATATGTATTTGAAAGGCAGTAAATGGAATATGTTGCGCAAACGAGGCCGCCGCTCCAATCCGTGGCGGGTTTTGCTCTTTCTGATACTTATCGGCGCGGCCTTGTATGTCAACCAGGTGGTGGTACCAGCGACTCATCCACTTTTCATTCCGACCGCCGAACCGACTCGCAGTCCGGAGTCATTTATTAATGAAGCCATTGCAGATTTTGAAGCGGGTAGGTTACCACAGGCAATTAACGCTTATAAGCAGGCAGTTTCTGTAGACCCAGATAATGCATCCATTTACGTTGCGCTGGCGCGTGCCCAACTGTACTCCGGGCAATATGAGGAGGCTCTCGAAAGTGCAGATAAAGCGATTATCTTAAACAACGATAATCCCATGGCGCACACATTTAAAGCCTGGGCACTGGATTCGTTAGGAGACCAGACCCAGGCCGAAGCAGCAGTCACGCGCGCCATCGAACTGGACGCGAATAACGCGGTGGCACACGCAGTTCACGCGATCATCCTCACGAACCGCGCTATCTCAGGTCAGGGTGATCTAGGCCTGATCGATCGGGCAGCAGAAGCATCACGCCTGGCTCTCAACCTGGATAACAGCTTAATGGAAACACGCCGGGCGCGCGGGTTTGTGCTTTGGCACACAGGCAACTACCAAGAATCTATCCAGGAATACCAGGCTGCTGTGGCGATTAATGATCGCATCGCTGATTTGCATCTGGCATTGGGGTATAACTACCGCGCAATCCAGGATTATGTCAAAGCTGTGGAGAGCTTCCATCAGGCGACTTCTCTCAAGCCCAACGATCCGATCCCTCCCTTGGAGATCTCGCGCACCTATTATTCGATTGGAGATTTCGCCCAGGCGCTTCAATATGCTGAACAGGCGGTAAAAACTGATCCTAATAATCCTCGCTGGCGCGCCAACCTGGGATTGATGTATTACAAAAACGCCATGGCGATGAATGAGTTGAGTTATTTACAAGATGCTATCGCGGAGCTCTCGATTGCAATCCAGGGCGGCGAGACTGAAGATGGGCACATTATCGAAGGGATGCCGTTAAACTACGGCACAGTGGCAGAGTATTACGCCATCTATGGTTTAGCTCTGGCGAGATCTAACCGCTGCAGTGAGGCAATCCCGATCTTCCAGGTTATCTTGAGTGGAGTTCCCAACGACGAGGTCAACGTTTATAATGCGGAGTTTGGGTTGGAGCTGTGCAGAGAGAACGCAGGCGAATCCCTAGAGGATGATATTTCTGAAGAAGACACCTCGCTGGCCCCCTAAGAATATCTAAATGAAGACTGAACTGACCGGCAGACAGCCCCATTTCCATCCGGAAAAACGTCATTCTAACCCTTATCGCGCCTTGCTGTATTTCAGCTTGATCGTTGGTGGGATCTGGTTGATCCTACAAATCAACAGTGGCACGGTAGAACCGTTGTTCATGCCTACCCCACCCCCAACACGCACAGCTAACTCTTTCCAGGTCGAAGGGCAGGCAGCTTTTGAAGCCGGCCATATCGGAGCTGCGATCAGCGCTTACCAGGATGCCCTAAGCATTGACCCAGACAACATCGATCTGTGGGTGGAGCTGGCGCGCATCCAGACTTATTCTTCAAGTTTGCTGAGTACGGATGCAGAGCGTATCGAACGGCTGCAGGAGGCGCGTTCCTCAATCGAACAGGCAGTCGAATTAGACCCGGATGATTCAAATGTGCTGGCGATCAGGGCTTTCGTGCTTAACTGGTACGCCTCAGCGCTACAAGGGAGCCGCTTGGAAATTGATGAAGATCCACGTTCGTTGTTGAACGAGGCAGAGCGAGACGCTGCTCGGGCATACACCTTAGATCCAAATAACGCACTCGGGTTAGCTTTTTACGCTGAAATATTGATAAACCAACAGAAATGGGCTCAAGCTGAGCAGTACATCATCCAGGCTTTGGAGATAGACCAGAATTCATTTGATGTTTACCGCATTTATGGATATGTATACGAATCTCAGGGTTATTACAGATCCGCCATAGAGATGTATCAGAAAGCGGTGCAAATTTCACCTAACCTGACCTTTCTGTACATTCGCATTGGGCGGAACTATCTCGCATTGGAGGCGCACGATACTGCTAGAGAATATTATGAGAGGGCAGTTCGCATAAACGAGCAGCTAGGTATCCAAGACCCTGTGCCGTACATTGAAATTGCCAGGGCTTACACGCGAGATGGACACTTTTTCGTTGCGATATTGAATGCCGAACAGGCATTGCGGTTCAATCCGATAAACGCAAACACGTATGGGCAGTTGGGTTCCATCTATACACGGGCGCGTAATTATGAAGATGCCAAACCGGCGTTTCGATGCGCTATTCGCGGCTGCACTGCTGAGGAGAATGAGGTGGCTGAACGCGTGCTTGGGAATGGGGTGGATGTTGAAGGACTGCCACTCACCTCGCTGACAGTAGCTTATTATTATGCTCAATATGGATCTGTGCTGGCGGCATTAAGTCGTCCGGCGGAAAATTACTGTCCAGAAGCATTGGCAGTGTTGAGCGAGGTTGGGGTTGCTTACCCGGAAGATGAGGTCCTGCAGAGCATTATTCAGGAAAATCAGAATATCTGCAGTCGAGTGGGCAGCGCACGCAGCTCGGATTAGGCTGGCACCTCATTTTGGGGAGAAGTGGATGGGGAAATCAAGGCACAAAATATAAAATTTTTGTAAAAATGCTGTTTATTTCCCTTGACTTTAAGGAATAATTTAGGTATGATTGGGGAGCAAGTTAGCACTCGACCAGTATGAGTGCTAACTTGTACGCATGTAATCTAATAAGTTCAATCCCATCCAATCATACGGAGGTAAGCATGTCACTTTCTATTAAGCCCCTAGGTAACCGTGTTGTAGTGGAACCCTTCGAAGAAGAAGAGGTCACTGCAGGCGGAATTGTCCTTCCTGAAACGGCAAAAGAAAAGCCACAGAAGGGCAAAGTTCTGGCCATTGGCCCCGGAGACCGAAATGATGAGGGAGAGCGCATCCCCATGGATGTTTCCGAGGGCGACAGTGTTCTCTACGCCAAATATGCGGGCACAGAAATAAAGATAGATGGAAAGAAGTTGCTCATTTTGCGTGAGAGCGACTTACTCGCTATTGTCCAATAAATTGATATTCTCAAGATCAAGGAGTAAATTATATGGCTAAACAACTAGTTTTCTCAGAAGAAGCACGCCGTCATCTGCAGCGTGGTATGGATACGCTGGCAAAAGCGGTAGTGACTACATTAGGTCCCAAGGGTCGCAATGTTGCCCTGGACCGGAAATTCGGTTCCCCCACTATTACCCATGACGGTGTTACCGTCGCAAAAGAAATTGAATTAGAAGACCCCTTCGAGAACATGGGCGCTCAGCTACTGAAAGAAGCTGCCACCAAGACGAATGATATCGCTGGCGATGGCACCACCACTTCCACAGTACTCGCCCACACAATCGTTACGGAAGGTATGAAAAATCTAGCGGCTGGCTATAACCCCATGCTGCTCAAACGCGGCATTGATGCTGCTACAAAAGTCGTGGCTGAGAAGATCAGCGAGCAGGCGATTGAATTGACCACTAAGGAAGAGATTGCCAATGTCGCCTCGATTTCTGCCCAGGACCGTGCCATCGGTGAACTTATCGCTGAGGTGATGGATAAGGTTGGAAAAGACGGAGTCATTACGGTTGAAGAGTCCAAAGGTCTGGAATTCGAGACCGAATACGTTGAGGGTATGCAGTTTGACCGCGGCTACATTTCGCCGTATTTCATCACAGACCCAGAGCACATGGAAGCTGACGTTTCTGAACCGTATATTTTGATTTACGACAAGAAGATCTCAGCTGCTCAGGATATCGTTCCACTGCTCGAAAAACTCGTTCAGGTTGGGAAGCGTGAGCTGGTTATCATCGCTGAGGATATTGACGGTGAAGCACTAGCAACTCTGGTGCTTAACAAGCTGCGCGGCATGCTCAATGTCGTAGCAATCAAAGCCCCTGGTTTCGGCGATCGCCGTAAAGCTATGCTGCAAGACATTGCAATGTTGACCGGTGCATCAGTTATCTCAGAAGAAATCGGCCGCAAGTTAGAAACTGCGACTGTTCAGGATCTGGGTCGCGCCGAGAAGGTAGTAGTGACAAAGGAAGAAACCACAATCATCAGTGGCAAGGGAGAGCCAGCGGATATCAAAGGCCGCATCGAGCAGATTCGCGTCGAGATCGATAAGAGCACCAGTGATTATGATCGCGAGAAACTTCAGGAAAGGTTGGCAAAACTTTCTGGTGGTGTCGCCATCATTCGGGTTGGTGCCGCGACTGAGACTGAATTGAAGGAAAAGAAACACCGGGTTGAGGATGCTCTCTCCGCTACCCGAGCGGCAGTGGAAGAAGGCATTGTGCCTGGTGGTGGGGTTGCCCTGATCAACGCCATGGCTGCCTTAAATGATTTTGATGTGGAAGACAGCGAAGATGCTAAAGTAGGGGTAAATATCGTCAAAAAAGCTCTAGAAGTTCCGCTGCGCAAGATTGTCCAAAATGCGGGCATGGACGGAGCTGTTGTCCTCGAAGCAGTTCGCCGGCATCAAGAACAAGAAGGCAATATCAATATCGGCTTCAATATCTTGTCTGCTGAATACGTAGACATGGTTAAGGATGGTGTGATCGATCCTGCTAAGGTCACCCGGGGTGCCCTTGAAAACGCAGCCTCGATTGCATCTATGATATTGACCACCGAGGCGTTAATTACCGATTTACCGGAACCGGAGAAACCGGCTGCGCCACCAATGCCGGAGTACTAAACCGCTATCCAGTTGTAACTTCTCAGGGCAGGGAGTGAATCCCTGCCCTGTGTTTTGACATTACCTGACACTCATGCTACAATCATGTGTATTAAGGATAGATTGTCAGGCTGGTTGCCAGCCAATTATGATATTCAGCGATTGTGTGATCGAAGTAATTTTCCTAGAGCTACTCGAAAACTGAATGCCCTACTGAAATATTCTTGATGGATTATTTTACCTTGTATTGTGTTAATTGAAACAGCAATTATTATTAGGACTTATTTTATTCCCGTCGCAGCCTGGTATTGAACTATTATTGATACCAGAATTACGGGGCTTGGAAGGAAAAACAAAATGAAAAATAACAATAAGAAACTTCGCATCGTTCCCTTGGGAGGATTAGGGGAAGTTGGGAAGAATATGATGATTTATGAATATGGAGATAACATCTTGGTCGTAGACTCAGGCATAATGTTTCCTGAGAATGATATGCTGGGGATCGATTACATCATCCCAGACTTCAGCTATTTGAAAAGTAGAAGCAAATCGGTCAGGGGGATTATCATCACTCACGGGCATGAAGACCATATCGGGTCGATCCACCACCTATTAGAGATAGTGGATGCACCAATCTATGCTACACCTCTGACGCGCGGTCTGGTCGAAGTCAAGTTAGCTCGCAACCAACTGCTTGATAAGTCGGTATTGCATACCATTAAGGCGGGTGACTCAACTAGAATAGGGCCGTTCTTCATCGAATTCTTCCATGTATGCCACTCTGTCCCTGATGGCGTGGGATTGGGGATTACCACCCCGGCTGGCCTGATTGTGCATTCTGGGGATTACAAGTTCGACCACACCCCGGTGGATAATTGGCCAACGGATTATGCCAAACTTGGCGAATTTTCTGGTCGAGAGGTTTTGGCATTATTGGCGGATTCGACCAATGCGGATAAGCCAGGATGGACTCCCTCGGAGAGGGTTATCGATCCAGCATTCGACCGGGTCTTTAGGTCTGCAGAAGGCCGTATCATAATTGCCAGCTTTGCATCGCTTGTCTCGCGCATGCAGCAAGTTGCCAATGCTGCCGAACGTCATGGACGAAAGATGGCATTTGCTGGTACAAGCATGGTAGATAACGCCAAGATGGCGCGTCGTCTAGGTTATCTGGACATCGCAGATGATCTATTGGTCAATTTAGATCAGGCGTTAAAAATGGACCCTGCCAAAGTTGTGTTGATGGCGACCGGTACTCAGGGTGAGCCCACATCGATAATGGGTCGTCTCTCAACAGGCACAAACCGACAATTCAATGTGAAACCAGGAGACACGATTGTGCTTTCGTCGCATCCGATCCCTGGAAACGAAGAGATGGTTTACCGCACAATCAACCGCTTATTCAGGCAGGGGGCTAATGTAATTTACGAATCAATTGCCCCGGTACATGTCTCGGGTCATGCCAGCCAGGAGGAGATAAAACTTCTGCTTCACCTGGTAAAGCCGAAATACTTAATCCCCACCCACGGAGAACTTCGTCATTTGAAGCAGCATGCAACACTTGCGCAAGAAGTTGGTATCCCAGCCGCCAATATTGCCACAGTTGAAAACGGACAAATTGTCGAATTTGAAGATGGAGAAATGAAGCTGGGTCCGCGTGTCCCAGGTGGTTATGTCTTTGTGGATGGGGGAGGTGTTGGGGATATCAGACCGAGTGTGGTGCGAGAGAGAGAAGCATTGGCACGCGATGGGGTTGTAGTTGTCAGCCTGGTGGTAGACAGCCGCAGTGGGAGATTGTTAGAGCCACCCGAAATCCTCTCGCGTGGTTTTGTTTACCAGAAAAACGGCAGCGATCTCCTGGATTCAGCTCGCCAGCAAATTGTCGATCTCATCCAGGATAGTGATGGTTACTTACAATCCGATATTGAACAATCCATCAAAACCTTCTTTTTCAACGAGACGAGGCGCCGACCGATGGTTTTTGTCTCACTGAACAAGGTCTGAGCGGCTCGACCTAAAAAATCAAGCTACCAATCCCACTGGTCGTCTTTCCAGCCGTATTCACCATACAGGGGCACAAAGGCGACCGGTGCGATTTGTTCGTGGACAAATTTTTCTCCCCGGCGGATCCAGCGTTCTAAAAATTGATTGCCTCTGCTGCCAACTGGGATCACCAGCCGTCCGTCATTATTTAGCTGCTCCTTGAGCGGCTGAGGTACTTGAGGTGAAGCTGCGGTAACGATAATGCCATCATAGGGGGCATTTTCGGGCCAGCCTTTTGAGCCGTCACTCACATGCACGCTGACATTCTTAACCCCCAGTTTTTTCAAAGTTGCTCTGGCGCGCTGCGCTAGATCTTTGTCCCGCTCTATGGAATGGATTTCATCAGCGATATGAGCCAGGATGGCTGCCTGGTAGCCTGAACCGGTGCCGATCTCAAGGACGATCGCTTTCTCCTTTAATTCCAGCAGCTCAGTCATCAAAGCGACGATATAGGGCTGCGAGATAGTCTGGCCATGACCAATGGGCAGGGGACCATCTGAATATGCAAGGTAGCGGTGTTCTGGCAAAACAAAGTAATGGCGCGGGACATGTTTCATCGCCTGGAGGACACGTTCATCGCGAATATCCCGCCCTAAGAGCTGTTCACGGACCATTCTCTCACATTCGTGGGTGTAATTGGTTTCTTCATTCATGGCAATCGATCAGGGATTGAAAGACTCAATTAAAAGACGCCAAAAAGCATCTCGTTCTCCAGTGGAAAAAGGCAAATATAGATTCAAGCGGTCAGCCAGGTTATCATAGCGTTCATGTAATGCGACCGCTAACTCTGAATGAGAAGCGATCACTGCAAAGGTTTCTAACATGGTATCGTCGATCAGGGCTGGCATGTCCTGCCACTGTCCACGCGAAGCTAGGCTGGAAAGCTGCTGAGCCTGGTTTTCCCATCCGTGCAGCGCCATCACAGGCTGATAAGAGGGAGTGGATGCGTAAAAGGCGACCTGCGCTCGAGTCATTGCGATTTCTTCAGGGGTGGTTGCAACAAAGGCCTGCACGGATATGGTCACATTTTCAAGCGTACGGCCAGATTTACGTGCTCCACCTGCTAAGGCGGGTAAAATCACCTCTTCTAAATAACGTGGGGTGTGCAGGGGGTGCACTTGGAAGCCATCGGCGACCTCCCCAGCCAGAGATGCCATGCCTTTGTTGACTCCAGCGATGTAAATAGGTATCTCAGGATGATCGATCGGGCCGGGATTGAAGAATGGTGACATCAGGGATAAGCGGTAATATTCCCCTCGAAATTTAAGTGGGCTGCCAGTTTGCCAGGTTTCCCAGAATGCTCGGATTGCAGCTATTTGTTCCCTGAGCTTATTCTTAGGCGATTCTGGCCATTGCATGCCGAAGCGGCGCTGGATATGCGCTTTGACCTGAGTGCCCAAACCGAGGATAAAGCGACCTCCCGAGAACTGTGCCAAATCCCAGGCAGTGTAAGCAAGCGTTGCTGGACTTCGAGCAAATGCTATCGCTACGGATGTCCCAAATTTCATCCGCTGGGTATGTTCAGCAATTAACCCCCCAGGGAGAAAGGGGTCGTGTTGGGTCTCAGATACCCACAAGCCTTTGAACCCGATTGCCTCAGCAGCTCTGGCTAACCTGGGAATATCATTCAATGGGATGGGGGCAAGAATTGCGTCAAACTGCATGGTTTCTCCCTTCAAATAGAAACACGAAAAAATCTATCCAGATACTGTGAGCGTGATCAGGTTGCAATTGCCTGATACTAGAGCAACGATCTCAGCTCAAAGTTCAATTTAACAGGTAGGCTATTATCCATTTTGTTGTCGCTTCTAACGCCTCCTTATGTGTTCGTTCGTAATTATGCGAAGCATCTACACCTGGGCCTATGAGGGCTACTGCTACGTCTCCCCCAGAACGCCAATATGCTGTCCCATCGGAACCATAGTAAGGGTAAATGTCCACATTGTGAGCAATTTGATGTGCTGCCGCCAGTTTCAATAAGCGCTGGCTGAGATCATGGTGGTAAGGACCGCCCGAATCCTTTACGCACAATGCGGCGTGAAATTCATCTGATGATTGTCCTTCTCCCACTGCAGCCATGTCGACCACGACCAGTTCTTCCACTTGTGAAGGAATGCCGGCTGCTGCACCATGCCCAACTTCTTCGTAATTGCTGAAGTGAAAGAACGTATCTTGCTTTGGTTTAATATTAGCCTGTTGCAATGCTTGAGCTGCAGCTACCAGGCAAGCAACACCAGCTTTGTCATCCAAATGGCGGGAGCGGATAAAGCCATTATTAATTTCGACGCGCGGGTCGAAAGCTACAAAATTTCCAATCTCAATCCCCAGACTATTGGTCTCCTTGGCGGATGAAGCCCGGGCATCCAGTCTGACTTCCATGGTGTCTTCTTCACGCCTGGTTTCATTGACTTGGACGCCATACACATGGCTTGATGATTTAGTCAAAAGAATGGAACCTCGCAGCTGACCGGTGTTCCTGGTAAAAACCGTGCAGCCTTCACCTTCGACCGTGTTCCAGGGATAATTCCCTATTTTGGTTAATTTCAATCTGCCGTTTGATTTTATCTCCTTAACCATTGCACCTAATGTATCGACATGCGCTGTTAGCGCACGCGGAGAGCGATCAGCTTCGCCTGATAATTTGACAATCAGCGCACCTTTGCGGGTTTTCCAGGTCTTTAATTTCGCAGATCCTGGCGATTCTTTAAGAGCCTGTGCAGTGAAATCGATCGCTTTTTGGGTGTAGCCGGTTGGACTTGGGATTTTGAGCAGTTCAGTGAGGAAATTTATTAAATATTCATAGTCAATCTGGGGAAGGGTCATATAAAACTCCTGTGTTGGTCAGGTATTTAAGTTAAAGAGAATATGTTAAAGTTCAAGGATGCCCTTTTTCAGGCAATCTCTCAAATTCCATGATTTTACTGCGCCATGTTTCTGGGACAGGTATGCTGCGGTGTTCACGATAGTCAAAAGCGACCAGGACGGTTGAGCCAGTGGCATATTTTTGACCAGTCTCAAACTGGTCAATTAGATAATCCATGGTGATGCTTTTATTTCCCAGGTGGTTCACTTGCAGCCAAACTCTGACTTGTTCACCAAACAAGATTGGGGACAGGAAGGTCACCTGAACATCTGCCAGGATGATGCCAATATCCATGAAAGACCCTCCTTTCCAGAGAGCCAGATGCTGAATGTAGGCAATGCGTGCCTGTTCCATATAGGTCAGATATCGAGCATTGTTTACATGACCCTGTGGATCCAGGTCTCCATAACGAACTTCAATGGGGTGATAAAAGCGAAAATCATTCATAACGAGATTATACTCTTACTTTTTCTACTGCGGTATAATGGGGCGCATGGAAATTAGCAGACCAGAAGAACGTGAGACATCCGAAGCAATCAAAGAGGAATCTACTGGTTACGAGCAGGCTGGTGTTTCGTTTTCTCCTGAATCATCTGGTGATGGTGGCAGTGTAGAGACTGGAAAACCCCTACGCCAGAAGAAAAGGGGATCGCGGCGTTGGGTAGGGCTCTTCTTGGTTGGTATTTTCACCCTGGTGTTGATCGCGTCTGGAAGTGCCTACGCCGGATACCAGACAGGTGTCCAACAGCGTGACAGCATTGAAGCTACGCTGGTCGCAAATGAAGCCCAACAGCAGTATGAAATGGGTTTGAGGGATATCGAAGCTGGTCGTTTTGATACCGCACGCCAGCGGTTTGAGTACGTAATTCGAATCAATCCGAATTTTCCTGGGGTGACAGAACAGCTGGCGCTGGTACTGCTCGAATTGAATACCACAGCTACGCCAACACCTGCTCCTACCCCAACGTTGACACCAACCCCAGACATGCGTGGAGTTGAAGAGCTGTTTTCGCAAGCACAGATGTGGTTAGCGGATCAACAATGGGAGCAAGCGATCGAGACATTATTGAATCTTCGCAAGGAAGATGCGGATTTCAATGCGGTCAAGGTGGACGGAATGCTTTATGTAGCTTTACGCAACCTTGGCGTCCGGAAAATACTGCAAGACGCCGATCTGGAAGGGGGCACTTACGATTTAGCTTTGGCGGAAGGGTTTGGCCCAATCGATATCGAGGCAAGGAATTACAGCACCTGGGCAAACCTTTATGTTACTGGGGCAAGTTTCTGGGATTTGAACTGGCGTGAAGCTTCT
>JACUUU010000424.1 GCA_014859065.1 Anaerolineales bacterium | reverse complement strand
ACCCCACAGGAAATCTATGATGAAGGCTGCCCCTGTGAGCCGCAGGAACATGAGCTTACCGTTTGGAACAATACCGGCTATGACACTGATGTCAACTTGTCCTACACCCTGGTTCAAGGGGATGGCACCTGCCAGGGACCAGCTTCGGTCTTTTTGCCTGACGGTGCGAATATGGCAATCACAGTGGAACTCTACCCGCAGGGTGAGCCAGGTGATATTGTCGAATGTGAGATCTATGCCGAGGATGCCAGCCAACCCGAAAACAACGATATCTCTTGGATCATCAAGGAGCTGTTTGAGGGGGCATTCTACTGGGAGCAGATCGCCACCGAGCCAGACAGCGGTCGAATGGATAATGTCCTGGCTGGTTACGATGGCTTAGTCTGGTCGATCACTGGTTATGGGTTAAACGCCAATGTACGCAACTATGACCCTGAAACCAATACCTGGAGCACAGTAGCCGGTTCAACTGCGCCGTTCGGAATTAACTATGCCCGCTCGGGCTGCCATCCTTACGGGAGCGAAGCCGCTAACAAGGTCTTCGTCTATGGAGATTCGACTACAAGCGGCTTTACCGGACTGTGGTCTTACGATATGGACGCCAACGTGTGGACCAATGAGACACCTTCCGGTACGCCTCCAGCGCAGACTGGCATCTGGGCGCCAGCCTGGACCTATGATCCGGACGACCAGTTGTGCTACATGACTGGTGGCGCCACAGCCCCTGGTGGCGGAGACCTGACCCCCGTATATATCTATGACCCGCTGACAAACAGCTGGTTAGACCCCCTACCCAACTTTACCACCAACCGCGCTTTCCATGCCGCTTTCATGTATGATGGCATGGTTTGCGTGATGGGTGGCATTGACGTCAGCAGTGTGGTCCACAGCAGCACCCAGTGCTACGCTGACGGCTCCTGGAATGCCGAGAACGCCGATATCCCTGCTCTGCCAATGGGCTGGTGGGGTATGGGTTACGCCTCCAAGGTGCATTTTGGCAGCGACCTGCAGTTGTGGTTGATTGGTGGCGCTGATACCGCTTTCGAGATCATTAACAACACATACTACTACGATGTTAATGCAGGCACGTGGGAGGAAGGTGGTCCGCTAGCCAGTGGATCGTTCTACCGCACTGCAGCTACTAACCTGGACGGCGATCTCTACCACGTGGGTGGTTCTGTTGGAGGCTTTTCCTACAGCGGACTTTCCGACCACCACGTGCAGATTGCCTGCGAACCCTGTCCTGTTGAGGAGTGCACCTGGGTAGAGCTGGTTGTTGAGGACTTTGAAGCCTGGCCGCCCGCTGACTGGACGATCATCGACTACGGCGGCACCTGCGTCTGGGAAAGCAGTCAAACCACCGGTCGGTCCAACTATGCCGGCGGAGATGGTTATGCTGCTGACGCTGACGCGGATTGGTGTGGTTCCGGCAGCACTATGGATACTGGTCTGCAGACGCCTCACTTTAACCTCTCCCATGCATTAGAAGCCAGGCTGGAGTATGTTGCATCCTACAACTATCTCTCCGGCAGCGAGTTTGCCGCAGTCAATTTCAATCAAAGCGGCGATTGGACTACCCTACTCTTCTGGCAGGAAGATCACGATGCTTATGGCCCTGGTGAGTTCGTCAGTCTGGATCTGCCGGTCGGTGATCCCGATGCATTTGTCGAGTTTCACTACTACTCACCCGCCTGGAACTGGTGGTACATGGTAGACCAGGTGGTCGTCTCGGCTTGCGTTACTGAGATTCCCGCCCTTGAAGCCTGGAAGGAAGCCCCAACGACTGCCGAACCGGGTGAGACCATTACTTATACCATCTACATTGAAGCTCAACAGCTGATTGATGGCATGTCCATGGTCGACCCGCTTCCCGCAGGAGTCGAGTACGCCGGCAACCTGGAATGGACGGACGGCGAAGCCTGGTATGACGCCGATGATAACACCGTCTACTGGGAGTACTACGAAACTGAGGCGGTAGGAGAACCGGTTAGCCCCAGCCCGGCTGTTTATGATCCCGCCGCAGTGGCTGATTTGGTTGGTGGTGTAGAGCCATCGGGAGCACCGCTGCCGCAAGGGGATGTCAAGACCTTTAGTTACCCCTTGTCTGTGCTGTGGGACAATGGGCCACTGGTAACTCACCCTGGGGGTGGCTATAACGGGCACGATGCCAGCGCCTTACAAACAGCCCTTGGGTTGAACACCTATGGTTTTGGCAACCAGTTCGCCCTCGGTTATCGTATGGCCGACGACTTTGAAATCACCGATCCTACTGGCTGGTGGATTGACACCATCACTTT
>JACUUU010000423.1 GCA_014859065.1 Anaerolineales bacterium | reverse complement strand
AGTCATCCTGTTGAGTTAATAGGCAGGCGAAGGGCCTCTAGAACGATAATCCAATAGAACCACAGCAGGAATATCGAGTTGCCTGCCAAGGTGCTGTGACAACCATTTCAACAGAAGTCCGTCATCTCTTCAGGTAACCCCCTAAATCAGGCAAATTTTAAGATTTTCAGTAAGAATGTCAGGTTTACAAAGCCTGATTTTTGGTTATAATACCAAGTGGGTGAGGTAAGAAAAACAACGTAGATCAGCCAATTTGCTGGTTCATCGGATACGTCCGCTTTATGAAAATTTATCGAAGGTTCAGCATGAGGTTGCCAAAACATTGATGCTGGTAAGTCAGCTACAGCTATGCCCACTCTGACGGCATGGTTGTTATGACGCGTTAATAATCGAGCAAATCTATCAAATCGATACCTGCAACCTGGAAAGGGAGGTGCTAATGAACTAAAATCGACCCGGTAAATCCGGCGCACAAGAACGCCTACTACCCTTCTCCGCAGAAACCTCAAATATTCGAATATCTCTCACCCTGAGCGGAGCGAAGGGGGCCCAATATTTCATATACAGTAATAAAAGCTTCAAAGTACTCAATGGAAAGCCCTTGAAAGGGAATTTACTTCAATAAGGAGAACTAGTATGAAGCAAAAAATATACCGGTTGTTCGCGTTTATGATGGTGCTGGCTTTAGTGGTCACACCGGTAAGCGCAAACCAAATCAGCGACGACGTTGATACCGTTGCCGAACCTGAACGGCTGTCTCCATTAACTGCCAATTTCCTGGCTGTCAGCGAGACCGGTCTCTACTTCGTACAGCTGGCTGAGCCATCATTAGCCAGGTATTCAGGCGACATAAGCGGCCTGGCTGCCACCAGCCCGGCGGTGACCGGCGCTCGTAAGCTGGATGTATCTGCGCCTGCCAGCGTAGCTTATCTGTCCTACCTGGAAGGCAAGCAGAGCGACTTTATCGCCCAGATGAACGCCAGTTTAGGACGTTCGGTGGAAGTGCCCTTCCAGTACTTCAACGTGTTGAATGCGCTGGCTGTGGCTGTTTCACATGAAGAAGCAATCGCTCTGGTGGAACTGCCTGGCGTGGCGGCTGTGTATGCCGACACCATCCGTGAACTGGAAACCGATGTCGGGCCGACCCTGATCGGCGCACCCACCTTCTGGGATGGTGAATACGGCTTCGGTGAACACCGCGGCGAAGGCGTCATCGTGGGTATGCTCGACACGGGCGTCAACCCCTTCCACCAGTCATTTGCGGCAGTTGACGGCGATGGATACGTTCATGAAAACCCCTACGGCTCTGGTAACTACGTGGGCGTTTGTGACCCAGACAATCCGGAACAGGAGTATGACGACATCTGCAATGACAAGCTGATCGGTGCCTGGAGCTTTATCTCTGGCCCAAACAGTGGTGATAGCGCCCGAGACTGGAACGACCATGGTTCTCACACCGGAAGCACGATCGCTGGCAACAAACACGATGCTACCTTCACCGTGGGCAGCGACGAGTTCACCCGCACCATCTCGGGTGTCGCCCCGCGCGCCAATGTGATCTCCTACATGGTCTGTGACCCCTCCTGCCCCGGCAGCAGCAGCGTGGCAGCCGTGAACCAGGCGATTGCCGACGGCACGGATGTGCTCAACTACTCCATCTCCGGTGGCGATAGCCCCTGGACAGATCCAGTTGACCTGGCTTTCCTGGATGGTTACGCGGCCGGCATCTTCATCTCAGCTTCAGCTGGCAACGACGGCCCTGGCCCAGGTACGGTCGCCAAGACTGGCCCCTGGAACGCCTCGGTAGCTGCCAGCACCCACAACCGCGTGATCGCCAACACCGTTGACGTCACCGCCCCGACGCAGCCCCCCGAACTGCAAGGCCTGGCTGCCGTCCCGGGTACTGGACCAGCCATCATGGCCGATATCGTAGCTGAAATTCGCTGGTCTGAAGATGTTGATCCAGGTAACATACGCGGTTGTGATCCCTTCCCGGCTGGTGCCTTCAGCGGTGCCATCGCCCTGATCCAGCGCGGTGACTGCACTTTTGAGCTCAAGGTCACCAACGCCACCGCGGCTGGCGCTGTCGCCGCCATTATCTATAATCACGTCGGGGGACCTCCCATCGTGATGGGTGGGTTGGAAGGCACAACCATCGAGTCTGTCTTCATCGACAAAAACGACGGCGATGCCTTAGCTGCCTTTATCTCTGCCAGCCCTGATCCGGTTGATGCCCGCATCAATGAAGCCACTTCGGTGATCGTTAACGATGCCTGGCAGGATGTGATGGCCGGCTTTAGCTCCA
>JACUUU010000073.1 GCA_014859065.1 Anaerolineales bacterium | reverse complement strand
GACCATCACCGCAACAACTACTGCCACCAGCACAATTCCCCCCACGCTGGCAACGACTACTGCCACCAGTACAATTCCCCCCACGCTGGCAGCGCCTACTCAACCCGTCACCACTCCCGTGCTCATCCCTGTGACTGGTATCGATTTTAGTGGGTTTGACGCCGAACTTGAACTGCTTCGACAGCTATTAATTAATATCGGTATTGGTTTGTTAGGTCTGGCTTTAGCCTTTTATGGGATCAACTATAAATTTAACCGCAACTAAAATTATCAAGGGCTTATTGAAATAGATTGTTTATAGCATTTGGGATAATCCACAATGAGAAGTGAGATCGAGGTTGTCCAAAAATGGACAGCCTCATTTCAATTAACCATTCAATTAACCAAAAGTTGTCACCTGATCAGAATATCTGAGTATAATGCTCTTTTTAGTGCGATTTAACCATTGATCACTGTAACAATTGTCGAGGTTTCACGTTATCCTTAATGAACAGCAACATCAAGGTTTATTGTCAATAAATGAGTTGATTTATTTTAATAACATAATCTAAGCTAGATTGTTGCATGATGTGATTGGCAAAGCACTCCAATCTTCAACAATTTAAAGTTCTAGAAAGCAGAATTCTTTCTGAGGAAAGCAATGATCCGATGACCTAGTATGGTCGCTCAACCCATCTGAAGATGGGACCCGCTAAAAAGCGGGGGAGGTCATCGAGGAGCTAGTAGCGAAACCGGTCCTAACCAGGCCGGTTTTATTTATTAAATGTCAGCTACAGCAAGCCTTGGAGAGGAAAGAAGAGGAGAAAACAACCTAACGGACCCACAAAGTATGGTTCCGTGTAAATTCAGGAGAGAAGGAATTCAAGTATGAAAACATCGATGTCTAAATTATTCAAAGGATTTTCAAAATTGAGCTTTATGTTGGGATCGGTCAGTTTGATTGTTGGTCTGGTCCTTTCGGCAGTTCACACGCCAGCACTGGCAGAGGATATTGATCCAGGCCCACCTACAACCACACTGAACGTGCAACCAATAGGTGTGCCCGCAAACCCGGCTTGTCAGGACCTATTACCGCCAGGAAGCTTCTTATATGAATTCAAGCATGAGCCAGTGGCTTCAGGAACCTACCCATTAGAGTTTAATGGTCTGACAGGGTCGGTTACGATCGAAGTTTATACTCATAATCTAGGGGAGGCATTCGACTTCTCCTTCGCAGGTGATTTTGTCAGTTCAGCCATCATCGTCAAAGGCGGACCAAACGCTAACTTCTATGACTATAGACCATTCAATGGGGCAGAATTGGATACTTTTCTGCATGCACCAGTCAATCAATCCAATAACCAATTCTTTGGGTTGAGTCATATTTCGTTTTGTCTTATTGAAAAACCAGCACCCACACCAACATCCACCCCTGAACCAACGGATACTCCCACATTCACCCCCGAGCCGACGGATACTCCCACTTTTACCCCTACTCCGGAAGATCCAACACCAACCCCGGTTGAACCTTCACCCACTCCCGTTGAGCCATCTCCTACTCCGGTCGAGCCATCTCCTACCAACACATTGCCACCTTCACCAATCATCGACACACCTACACCAACCGAAGAGCAACCACAGCCTTCACCCGAACCCACTACTACTGATGAACCGCCAGGACCACCTGCAGTTACCGCCACCAACACACAACCTGCCACTCTGGCCCCACCACAACAACCTGCCACTACTCCAGTACTCATCCCCGTGACTGGTACGGATCTCAGTGCGGATTATTCCCAAGCGGACCTACTCCAACAAATATTCATCAATTTAGGAATAGGTTTGCTGGGTCTGGCATTTGTCTTTTATGGCTTCAGTTATAAGTTTGGGGTCAACTGAGCACTCAACAATTTGTTTGGTTATTGCGCCTGACAACTTCAGGTGCAATAACCACCCAATAATCTTCATCCTGGACATTGCCTAGGTTTCTTGTATGTTACGGAGTAGGTTACACAACCTGGTAATTGCGTTTGGTATCGTCCTCTTGTTGACGGGATTAAGCAGCTCTGTTACCGGGCTTCAACAAGCGACAACGAATTTTCAATTAAATTCACCGCTTCCAGTAAATATAAGTTCTGAAGCGGAAGATTCTCTATCTCCAGGTTCCTCAGAATCTGCTATCCTGGATAGCCAAACAGATGATTTCCTTCCATTGAATCTCGACATCGAAAATCTTGATGTCCATCAGTCCCCAAATAAAAGCGAGTCAATTACTCCTGGTTCAACTTTATCCGACCACAGCAAGGATGAACCTCAACTAATAATTCCAATTTCACCAGCAATCCCTGAACGCATCACAATTGCAGCAATCGAATTGGAAGCTCCAGTTGTACAGGCAGATATGCATTGGATTCAAGTTGGTGAGGTTGAATACCAACAATGGGAGGTGCCAAACTTATTTGCAGCTGGTTGGCACGAGACTTCCGCCAGATTAGGAGAAGTGGGAAATACGGTCTTCAACGGTCATAATAACATCTATGGTGAAGTCTTCCGACGTTTGGATGAGTTGGTAGTGGGAGAACTAATCCAGGTGTACTCGAATACACATGTTTTCGAATATGTGATCACAAACACGATGATCCTACCCGAGAGATTTCAAGACATGGATGTGCGCATGAGCAATGCGCAGTGGATTCTCCCTTCAGAAGACCTCCGGCTTACCCTGATCTCTTGTTGGCCATATGAAAGCAATACCCATCGGGTTATCGTGGTAGCAAAACTGATTGCCATCGAAGAACAACAAGAAGAATTGGATATAGAAGACTTGCCAACCCGGTAAGATGGCAGGTGGTTTCGGAAAATGGAGGGGGAAATCTAATCTAGGCGAAATTTTTCCGGCCGATAATTGTAAGAAATTTTCACAGGGTAGTCTATTGGTGATGCAGTGATAAATAAGCGTCCCCAGGAAAGATTCCCATTGGATTCAATACACGTTTGCAAAACCAACCGGTCACCTGGGGCATAAATTCTGTTGAACAGTTCAGTAACGGAAATAATAACACCGGGGTTTTGCAGGTCTTCAAAACTTGAGTAAGGGCTGTTGGGCGAGAGGGCTCGATAACGATCGATCCCCTCAATCAGAAAATATTTTACGCTCCCATCTCCATAGATCAAGGCTGCTTTATTGGATTTATCTAGTTCAAAGAATGATGACCCGGCTAGATAATTATGAGCTAACAAACCAATCGTATTATATTGGGCAGCCAGACCGAACTGGGTCACCGCCTCGGGATTTGAGGATACAAATCCGGGATTGCTGGGAGGCTGTTGGGAAATCGAATAAGCCCATTTGCCGGGTACATAGACACCTGCCAATGTTCCAGTGCTACCATTTTGGACTGAACGGACAAATGCGTTTAAATTGGGAAGAGCTGCCTCGGGTGCAACGGAAGTCCTAGCCAGCTCCCATGACCCGTCTATCTCTAATTCTGCGGCATGACCGACCGCTTTTGTGTCCAGAGCATGCCACCCCGAGACAAGAAGGACTGTGACCAGCAGTAAGAGGGAGACCTGACCAGAAACGATCTTCAGCCTAGAGCGCGCTCTATTAATGGGGTATTTATTGTTCAAATGCATAATCATCTAAATTCATTATAGTTTGCAGATTTCTTGTATTATATAATAATTATTTCATTCAAAACTTAACAATATTGCAATGTAATTTGTTTTCATGTGTATATATAATCGCAATTTATTATGAATTTATGGGGCTGGTTAATCAATCTGCACTGTAATATGAGCGAATTCGGGGAACTGTTATTTATCCTCCTACATAAGAAATATTTTCCGTCATCTGCTTGACGCACATCGAGGATTGTGCTAGTATCAGATTCAAATGCGCTGAACTTGGCTTGATGAAACCTTGCGCATGCTCATATCCAAGCTTTTCTCAATCAGAGGAGGCAAAATGACCATCCCACGCATACACGTAATCGTAGCGATGGTTTTAGCCATTATCTTGCTTACTGCTTGCGAGCTCCCAGCATCTACACCTCCCCCTCCCGTGTCCACTATAGATGCGCCTATGGCTACTCTACAAAGTGAACTCGGGATAATTGCCACTCAAACTGCTGCAGCCCAAGGAGAGCCTGTCGACCAACCAACCCAACCCCCAACAGAAGGCGAGCCTGGGGTGCCCACACCTGAAGATTCAGCCACCGAACCTGTTGCAGAGCCAACTTTCACCCCGGCTGTCTCCACTCCATTGCCAGTATCGTCACCTACCCCTGGTATCCCGACAACCTACCAGCTGCAAGATGGCGAGCACCCTTACTGCATCGCCCGCCGGTTTGATGTCGACCAGACTGAATTGTTGAACTTGAATGGATTAGGTCCTGATGCCAGACCAGAGATTGGCTTCGTACTCCAAATCCCTCAAACCGGGAACCCCTTCGTTGGCAGCCGTTCTCTACGGGAGCATCCCACTACATATACCGTAAGCGCTGGAGATACAATCTATGCAATTGCCTGTTTATTCGGTGCTGTGAGCCCAGAAGCTATAGCTGAGGCAAATGGCTTATCATCACCGTATACATTGACCCCTGGACAAGTTATTAATATCCCTTAGATAACAGGAGGAATAACAGGGTTCTGAAAACAATACCGGAGCAAACTGATATCTTTTTTTATATTCCATTAAACAAACGGAGTAGCCGCTGATGATCTGCAGGCTACTCCCTTATTTTCTCTTCTAAGGATGAACGATGATGTATAAACCTTTGTCTTCAGAAATTATCTATCAGGGACGACTTTTCGATGTCCGCCAAGACATTATTCGCTTGCCTGACAGCAACTCGGTGCAATTAGACATTGTGGAACACAACGGGGCTGTCACCATGCTGCCACTCGACTCCCAAGGGACGATCTGGTTTGTTCGCCAGTATCGACACGCAGCCGGGCGTGATATATTAGAATTGCCAGCCGGGACCTTGGACCACAATGAGAAACCAGAGATCTGTGCTCAACGTGAGCTGCGCGAAGAAATCGGGATGTCTGCCGAAAATCTCCACAAGATCGGTGAATTCTACTTAGCTCCTGGATATTCCACCGAATATATGTATGTCTATCTGGCAACTGGACTGCATCCAGACCCATTAGAGAATGATGCGGATGAATTCTTGACTACCGAGCTTATTCCTGTTAAGCGAGCATTCGAACTGGCTGATAGCGGTGCGATACAAGATTGTAAAACTCTGGCGACGCTCTTTCTGGCTCGATCTTATTTATCCGCCCACCTTTAGCTCAACTTTTTTAAGTCTTTCTTGGTTAAAAACCTTGGTTCCCCCAATTGGTGCGCTAATGCAACCGTGCGGGCGGTATGTTCTAAAATTTCCAAACGATAGTAAGCCTCCAACAAATCTCGGCCGACCGTCAATGATCCATGATGAGCCAGAATTATGGCGTTGTGCTCATCAATAACTGGACTGATTACTTCCCGGCATTCGCCTGTAGAAGGTGTAGCGTAAGGGACTGTTGGTACAATTCCGAGCATCACGATTACCTCGGGAATCAACGGCTTATCCAATCCAATACCTACCAGGGATAGAGCTACACAAGCAACCGGATGGGCATGAATGACTGCGCCTATATCCGCTCGTCTTTGATAAATTTCCAGGTGCATAAGTAGTTCGGAAGTGGGATTCAATCCCGGGAGAGCAGAAATTTTTTTCCCTTGCAGATCCAAGACGATTAGCTGCTCGGGAGTTAGATCCCCTTTACATGTACCTGCTGGGGTGACCAATATACTGCCGTCGTCCAGGCGTGCAGATAGATTGCCAGCAAACCCGGAAATAAACCCCTTCTCACTCATCCGGGATGCAATCTGGACCATCTGGCGGCGTATTCTATCTTCGCTAAGCACACAACCAACTGTTTATGGCTGAATAATATCGGTTCGTGTTGAGCCCCCCTTCCGCCGCGAACGATTCGCTCGCGAACGTCCAGCTGCAGGGTTCAGCAATGTGTTTAACCATGTGATGGCGTTCAAATCAAATTCTCTGCGACCACAAATATCGCATATCCAGGCTGGGAAATTCGGCACAGTCACCAGTTCCTGATTAAGCCAAGTAAAATAAGTGATGTGCCGCATCTGCATAAGACCAGCTGGGCATTCAGGACAAATAGCCACTGTTTGATTTAGGTCTTTATCTTTGCCAGGTTTTATCATAGAACCCTGTTTATCAAATCATCGATAACTCTAATCAAAAGAACCATCCACTTAAGGAGCAGCAATTGCTGTGCTTGGGCTATCAATTACCCCCCACTGCTGGGGTGGCCAGTAGATCAAAACTGCTTTTCCAACAACATAATCCATTGGAACCGGTCCCCAGTTGTGAGAATCTGAAGAATTATTTCGATTATCACCAAGCACGAAGATAGCATCTTCGGGGATAACCCATGTATCTTCATATTGTGGAGCTGAGGTAATATAATCTTCCTGTAGCTCCACATCGTTGACATAAACCCGCCCATCAGAGACAGCGATCCGATCACCAGGCAAGCCGATCACGCGTTTAATGTATTCCTGTTGAGGATCCCGCGGAAAATGAAAGACAATGACATCTTTTATGCTGGGAGATCCAAACTTATACGCTAACTTATTGACGACTACATATTCTCCACTGCTCAAAGTGGGTTCCATACTCGAACCATCCACCCGGATACGAGCAGAGACAGCATTGATCACAGCGAAGAGAATCACAGATAAAATCAATGTCTCTAATACATCGATAATGAAACGGGTAATACCAGAGCGTTTACGATTGGGCTCTGGTAATTCCGGTAAATTTTCAGGTTCAATAGTTTGCAAACTAACCTCCAATTATTTAAACAAAGAAAATTATAAGACTCCTTTTACAAGATAGCAAGGGCAAATTGGAGATATCATATCTATATATTGTACTACCTTGACACTAATTTGGGTGATCACCTACCGACGCGATCTCAGCAATATCCGAATCGGGGTCCCCACGAAACTAAAAGTGGCACGGATGCGGTTTTCTAAATAGCGCTCATAGCTGAAGTGAGATAACTGCGGATTATTTACATACAGCACAAAGGTGGGTGGATCACTGCGCACCTGGGTAGCATAATAAATTTTCAGTTGCTTACCAGAGCGTGAGGGGGCAGGATGCCGAACTTGTGCATCGTGCAGGATCTTATTCAACTGTGAAGTTGAAAGGCGTACCAACCTCTCTTCGTGGACTCTCAGCGCTGTGGGGAGCACTTGATTAACTCGCTGGCCCGTAAGTGCAGATATAAAAAGTGTTGGGACGTAATCCATAAAGTTTAATTCACTACGAATATGCCGGGTAAATTCAACCATCGTTTGCGTGTCTTTCTGGATTGCATCCCACTTGTTTACAACCACGACTACACTTTTCCAGGCATCCAAGATAAACCCAGCAATGTGAGCATCCTGAGCAGTTAATCCTGTAGTGGCATCAATCATGAGAAGCACAACACTGGCACGTTCAATGGCTTGCATAGTTCGGATAACACTAAATTTTTCAACCCCCGGTTCTATACGCCCACGACGACGAATTCCAGCTGTATCGATCAAACAAATTTGATCTCCCGAATGCATCAGATATGTATCCAAAGCATCGCGGGTCGTTCCCGGAATTTCACTCACTATGGCTCGCTCCTGCCCTAACAACCGATTCAACAAGCTTGATTTCCCAACATTGGGTTTACCCACAATGGCTATCTTGATCGACTCATCTTCAAACTGTTCTTCAACAACCTGATCAATCGCGGCTACAACTTCATCGAGCAAATCCCCGATACCTATCCCGTGCACTGCAGAGATGGGATAAGGCTCTCCCATCCCTAATTCAAAAAATTGATAAGCTTGGTCTCTGCGGGATTCGTTATCAGATTTATTAACCGCTAATAGAATTGGCGGCCAAGGCTGACCTTCCCGATCATATTGATTACGTCTTAAGATATTGGCAACTTCGTGATCAGCTGGCGTTACACCTTCCTCCGCGCTAGTCACAAAAATGACCACGTCTGCATCTTGAATTGCAATTTCTGCTTGTCTGCGGATTTGCTCAATAAAATTGGCGGATCCAATAGATAGTGGCTGCTGTGTCCTGAGTACACCCCCGTGACTCGGATCAATCCCTCCAGTGTCAACAATGTCAAAAACAACACCTGCCCAGTCAGCTTCGGTGATCAGGCGGTCGCGGGTTGTTCCTGGAACTGCATCTACTACTGCTAAACGTTCTTCAGCCAGCCGGTTAAAGAGGGTGCTTTTCCCAACATTTGGGCGACCTACGATTGCAACGAGAGGTTTAGGCATTATTCTTCCCCCTGGTCAACACCTATGGCGTAGAAGGTGTTGGTGTTAGCGCCCGAATAACATTCACCTCAACGCTTTCGGGAAGGATCGAATCAACCTGCAACTCTTCAGGCAGCAGTTCCACTTGCGGTTCTATCAAATATGTCCCCAAGTCAAAGTTGCGGAGATCTACTACAACTTCTATATCGGAAGATTCGATCGCGTTTAAAATTGGCACAGGACCTGAGATAATGAGTTCGACCCTCTCAGGTGAGATCTCTGCAGCTTGGAATGGTAATAAACCCACGGGGATCACTGGAAGAGAAATCCTCACGTTTCCCATGATGGGAGAAATGCTAACCTGAATTAAGACCGTCCGGTTGCCAACAACCGAAATACCTTCAGGCAGGTTCAGTGCCAGTAGAGTATCAAAATCATCTTCAAGACCACTGATATCTAACGGTTCTGTCTCAATATATCCAGGTAGGTCCATAACCAGCTGTGGGTCAGCGGAGAAAACTAGAACATTTGGGGGAGACACAGTGATATTTCTCAAGTTAAACCCACTGGCTGGTTCACCTAATGTTACTGCACTTACCACGACATTGCGGTAACCACCTAAAAGTGAAATCGGCTGGGTTACCGAGACTTCGTTGGGATTAATTTCTATCCTGACCTCGGATGTTTCAGATTCATCGCTTACCCGATTACCATTTGCATCCAACGCCTCAAGCGGAAGGTCTAAACTAATGGTTTCTCTAGCATCTGAGATATCCAACCTTGCGCGCACCTCATCGACCTGGGTAACCAAAGATTCCGGACCAACAACTGTCACTGATGAAGGATCGCGTGTGGCGATGCCTCGCTGGTAGCCGATTGCAGGCTCACCGGTTACTACCAACCTCACCTGAAATGTGCGGGAAATCCTGCGATCGAGGTTGACAGTCACAAATTCTGGGGTAATGCCGACAATACGCGCTGGTCGAAAAATCTCACTTGTGCTAGCCCTGACCTCTACCATATGGGTACCTTCTTGTAGTTCAGCAAGGTCTATCCAGGTGTGTACAGAGTTTTCTGCAATGATCATCCGGTCGCGCACTGATTGGGGAGCACGCAATGTCACCCGCGCAGTACTCGGTCTCTCGCTGATGAGGATGAAATCTTCTTCGAGCCCTAAGACATCTATGGAAACGGTACGGGTAAACTCGACATCGGGGTCCGCTGCGGTAACTGAAGCAATCCAAACAACCATGGCTAAAGCTAAAGCCAACAGCATGGTGCCCAAATTGCTAATGAGCCAGCGTAATGGGCTTGGTAACATCAATCCTCCTCCTCAGGAAATTTAGGTTTTCGGGGGAAAAACCGGGTAAAGATCCTCTCCATGCCGCGTTGTGTATAAATCGGACGATACAATGCTCGTAATATGTTCTCCAATCTTTCAGTATCCACGCGGCGGATCATACGACCACCGTGGACAACCGATATCGCACCAGTTTCCTCAGATACAATCACTGCCACAGCATCACTTACCTCTGAAATCCCTAATGCAGCGCGATGGCGTAATCCCATTTGCCGTTCAGGGGAGCGTGATAGCACACCACTCGACGATAGCGGCATTACAGTAGCTGCAGCTAACAGGCGCGTACCTGAGATGATCACAGCCCCATCATGCAGCGGGGTGTTAGGGAAGAAGATCTGTAAAAGCATTTCTGCTGTCACGCGGGCATTGATAACGACTCCGGTCTGAACATATTCCTGCAGGCCATCCAATCGTTGCATAACAATTAGTGCACCGTGTTTTCGATCGGAAAGGCGCGCAGCGGAACTCACAACAGCACTTATCGTGTAGTTGATGTCTCCAGAGCTGGAGGGTTTTCCGCCTTCCAGAATAGCACCTGCCCGGCCAAGGCGCTCCAGTGCACGGCGGATTTCTGGGGCAAAGATCACCGGAATTACGACAACCAGGGCAGGTAAAGTCGACTGCATGAGCCAGGAAAATGCTGGAAGGACTTCGAGGCTTGTCAACACACTGATCAAGGCAATCAACAATAAGACACCGCGCAGCAACACCAAAGCCTGAGTATCTCTCAACAACCTCAAGATTGCAAAGAAAATTAAGGTGACCAACAACAAGTCGATCAGATCGAGCCAATCGAGTCGGGCAAATATGAATGCCAGATTATCAAAGAAATTAATAATAATATCGGTCACGTTATTCAAGTCCCCGTCAATTGATTGACGCTCGATAATACCAATGTAGGTAAATCTTTTGGATGAAAATAAATTCTACACAACTCATATCGGTTGCAAGACTCGATCCTTACGAAGTTGTTTAAAGAACATTGCCGACCCAGATGGCATAGTTTCAATTGCAGCTTCCTGCCAGGCACGCACCCCGAGACTCTGGATAGAACGTGGTTCGTAGCCTAATTCTTTCCACAAAGCGCGATGACTGGCAAAATCTGAGGATAAAAAAAGCAAAGAGGCTTCACACTGTAACTCCCGAGAAGCCTGTTCTACTTCTGCTAGAAGGAGGCGCATCGATTCTTCCAGGGAAAGACCAGGTTCTAAAAACACATCTGCTGTCCTGGCAACCAAATTCTCAACCTGCCATCCTACCAGCCCAACGATCCGCGTCCCACGTTTGAGCAGCAAATAGGCTTTTTCTCCAAAAGCGGCCATGATATCTTCACGGTTGAGATGTTGATCGTCAGAGCTTAGGCGATTTATAAAGGCAGCAATATGCCCAGCCTGCCTTGGGCGAGCTCTCTCAACCACAATATCACCTTCAGGAACTGGTCGAGCAATAAGCGGTGCAGTCTTTGGGAGGGGAACGGTCTCAACCCAGGCTGCGACGACCTGCACCCAGGCATCTTCGAAGGAGCCTTCGTTAGTAATCACCACATTTGCAGCGGCGAGCTTTTGTTCTTGAGTAGGTTGAGCGTTAATTCGCTGACGGGCAATTTCTTCACTCATACCTCTCTTTTGCACTAACCGCTCGAGCTGGACCTCCCGAGGAGCGTAAGTAACCCAAATCGCGTCACACTTCTCTCGTAACTCTCCTTCCAACAATTTGATCGCTTCCAGCACAACAACCCGGTATCGGGATCTGCGCACCAATAAATCTACAGCTTCCCTGACAAGTGGGTGAACAATTTTTTCCAGGAGAGCCAACGCCTGAGGATCGGAAAAAGCAATCCGCGCCAGACGGCTGCGGTCAACATACCCGTTTCCATCCAATATCCATTTTCCAAATATATCCACCACGGGCTGATAACCTGGTGCATCTGGAGCAATAGCACGATGTCCTAAAGCATCCGCATCTATCCCGTATGCCCCCAGATGTTCCAACATCTTTCGCACGACGCTCTTGCCGGTGGCGATATTTCCCGTCAAACCGATAACATATTTGCCCGGCCAGGCGCCCATTGCTCCTCCAATTCCATAATGTTACCTAAACTTGTTTATCATTTTAGCCTGTGCAGGCTAGAATGTCAAAGGTAGTCCCTGCTCACGGCAGCAAACCAGTCATCCATCAATCCATGAACATTATTTAATAGTTGCTCGACCAGAAAAGGCGCGCTTTGTCTTGGATTCTCATGACAACTGACACATTTGTCAATTATTGAAGAAGTATATACTGAAATGTAAGAATTTATTCGGTTTTAGGGACAATTTTGGAGGTTTGATTATGGCGTCGAAAACCTGGGAAAGGATAAAAATTCAATATTGCCATCAAGTTAACGAAGAGGTCTCTTTAGAGGTGCAGTTGGTTTATCCAAATGATATCATGCCTGACCAACCTCCCAGGGTTCTCGCGCACCGCTGCTCACATGGAATTAACTGCAACCTGGAAGATCGACCAATATGCGTTTGGGCAGGCACAAACCCAGTTTACGATCCTTTCGGGAAGTAAGTTCGCTTTTCTCTTTTCTCTCCTTCCACCTCAGACGTATTGATCAACCCCGCCGGATGTATTGCGGGGTTGATCGATTCAATATATACAGATTGATTCCAATTAGATAACGCCTAATTTTCTGCCTATATCGGAAAATGCTTTCAGTCCATGTTCTAGATCAGATTTCTGATGAGCGGCTGATATCATCACGCGAATACGCGCTTTTCCCTGTGGTACTGTTGGATAGCCGATAGCCATGGCAAACACACCATTTTCGAATAATTCGCGACTGAACTGCTGCGCCAATGGAGCTTCCCCAAGCATCACTGGAGTTATCGGTGTAGCAGATAGGCCAGTATCAAAACCTAAGCGCTGCATCTCACTTTTGAAATAGCGCGTGTTTTCCCACAATTGGTCCACTAACTCGGTTGATTCCTCCAAAATATCTACCGCCGCAAGGCAGGCAGCCACATCTGGGACAGTCATAGCGGAAGAAAACAAGAATGGACGTCCACGCTGCCGCAACCACTCGACAACTAATGGATCGCCAGCGACAACGCCGCCAACAACCCCGAATGCCTTGGAGAGGGTGCCCACTTCCACATCTACCTTCCCATGTAAATGAAATTGATCCACGATGCCGCGTCCACCCTCCCCCAAGACCCCTTCGCCATGGGCATCATCCACCATCAAGACTGCATCATATTGCCTGGAAACATCCAAGATCTGATCCAAAGGAGCGATATCTCCATCCATGCTGAAAACCCCATCGGTTATCACCATCGCTCGGTTGTAATTGGTGCGGTGTTCATCCAGAGCTCGTTGCAGGTCAGCAGCATCACAGTGTGCATACCGAATAACCTTTGCGCCTGAGAGACGGCATCCATCAATGATGCTGGCATGATTGAGCTCATCAGAGAAGATCGCATCCCCCTTACCAACAAGGGCTGGGATGGTTGCCAGGTTAGCAGTAAAGCCAGATTGAAAGGTGATTGCATCTTTCACTCCTTTAAAAGCCGCCAGTCGTTCTTCCAGCTGAAGATGCAGGTTCATTGTGCCAGCTATGGTGCGCACTGCCGCCGGCCCAAGACCATAATCTTTCATGGCTTGTTTAGCTGCATTCAATAACCGGGGGTGGTTGGCAAAACCTAGGTAATTATTCGAGCAAAAATTGAGCACCTTACGACCGTCGACTACCAACCAAGCTCCCTGAGCAGAACCTAGAGTGCGGATCTGTGTATAGAGCCCGGCTTCTCTAAGATTGGTAAGTTCATCAGTTATCCATTGCAGTTTTGACATAGGCACCTCGAGATTTAAAATCGTTTCATTACGGATTCAATATCATTTCACAGAATATGGTTTAGACCTTTGGTCTTTTACCAATTAACCGACCAAGCCAGTCTGAAGATTTAGGGATGTAGACACTGGGAGGCTGTTCTCCTACCCAATCTGAACTCATTCGTTGTTGCCACCAATCTTCACAGCCTTGCCTGGCACGCCTCAAACGCTGATCTAATGCATCACTATCCTCACGTTCGATGTCATCCCGAATGCTCTGGAGAGAGGCAACTAAGCGGTCCATCTTGTGCAGGACATTTTCACGATTGAGCAGCGCTGATGTACGCAGGGTTTCAGGCTCATAAGGATGGATAATCGGTCTGGTAGCCTCAGCAAAGGCACGACCGGCAACCTTGCGTCCCTCTTGCCACCCCGGTTGGTCAACGATTGCATCAATCAGGGCAGCCGCCATAATCTGCGGCAAGATATGCGTGCCAGCCATCAGACCATCGATTTCTACGGTATCGACAAAGAGTGGGTTCGAACCTAGGAGGTGAGTCAGGTCAGCGGCTAATTTGATAGCTTCC
>JACUUU010000072.1 GCA_014859065.1 Anaerolineales bacterium | reverse complement strand
TAAACTCACACAAACGCGAAAGCGAACAAGCTTGATAAATGTCCCTTTGAGATTGGTAGGTCTCTAGGAATGATTGGGCAGATACAATCCATCGACTTTCTTGAGATGCCGGGTTGGCTATAATACTTTCCAGGTAACCAATTGCTGGCTCTCGATTATTTAATAAGGCATGGTATATACCTAAACGGAAACGCCATTCATCAAGAGCTTCTTTTTGATAGACTTCCTCAGGATCATTTTCTTGGGGTGGCCAATCTGGTATCAAAATTTCCATTAGATTTACAGCGGTATCCACTCCCCATGAATTTAATGCGTGGTCGATAACCAGGCTACAATAATTCAATAGACTTTGTGTTGGCTCGATCTCATATTCCGCAGAGAGAAATTCAAATAGAAATCCATCCCATCTATAAATGTGGCGAATATGAACCGGACAGGCTGGAAAAACAGTATCGACAAAATTGAGATATTTGTTTCCATCGGGAGACTCCGATGGTATCCATATATTCCGATAATTGGGGGCAATTTCTGGAGGTTGTTGAGACCCGAAGGAGAGCTGTTTTGGTGGTTGGCTGGAAAGGTCAAATACCTCCGGAAATGAATATGTTAATGAATCTGGAGGAGGTGAACGATAAATTACTACCTCTTCGAATCCATTACCATTTAAGTCAGCGGTGATGAAATTTACCAAAGTTGGTTGGCGGAAGTCGAAAATACTGGAAAGCGGATATGCAATAAAACCACTTGGTCTTTCTAATAACCAAAAGACTAAGCCACCATTTTCACCAGCGTTGATTTGGACAATATTATTACTCAAGTATCCACTAGGTACAGCGAGTGAGGTAAGGAAGATTTGCACAGGTGGCTTGCGAGACTTGCCCCATGTGACCAATTCATCCAGGCGGACAAGATCTTCATTCAGCATCCCCGTGATCAATTCAGGAAATGCTTGTCCAACATCTTCATCCCCTGTCCTTGCCAGATTGTAGACTAAATTCCAATACCAATCGTTTGCTTGATTGGCGTCAGGTAAACGGAACAGAGATTCTCTCAGAGCGAAAACAGCAAATGTGAAAGCGGAAAAGTATCCTGACTGATCCTCCCCCCGTGCGTAGATCGAGAGTGTATCTGGATATGCTTCCATCAGTCCAATAAGCCTATTCGCAATCCCGGGTGAAAATTCCATCAGATTATAACGATCATCCTCGATAAAAGGGAAAGCAGGTGTAAGAGTTGGGTGTGGAGTGCTGGTTGGGGTATTTGTTGGTGGGGGGGTTAAAGTGAAAGTGGCGGTGGGTTGAGGTGTATAGGTCTCCCTTTGAGTAGGGGTAATGGTAGCAGTATCCATAGAGGTTGGTGTTATCAAGGTGGAAGTTGACATTGAAGTGAGTGGAGGATCCACTTGAGGGGGTGTGCCGCCTTGAAAAACAATAAATAATACCAAGCTAAAGACGAATATTGTCAGCAAAGCATACAGCAATAAAAATAGGTGTCGTGGTGCGATTCTTTGCCACCTGTTCTGCCGAAGGTTGAATTCTTGTGAGGAATCTTTACTCTTATGGGTATCAACCATTGGGTTATTTATTCCTCATTGGTCAATTAGAAATTTTGGTCATAACTATTTTTGAAATTGCCTCTTGTTCTTGCAGGGACGACAGAGGCAGTAAAGGTGGTCGTACAGTCCATCGGGGGAACTTGTGGTAATGAGCAAGTAAAAATTTTAATAATGCTGGTGCTGGTGGAATGTCATCCATTGCAGCACGTAGCTGACTCACCCATGATTGAGTCTCGTTGTCTGGGATGCCTTGTTGGTGATGATCCCAAATTTTCCTTAGCTGAGGTGAGACCAAATTAGCAGCCGCTGTTATGCAACCAGATCCTCCGGATTTCAATGCCAGGCTGAAAAGCTTATCATTCCCTGTGAGTGTGATGAAATCGTTCCGTAAGTGAATACCTAGTTCCTTTGCAAATTCTGGGGTTCCCGAGGAATCTTTAACTCCAATCATACGGTTATGGAATGTATCTTTTAGACGTTTCAATAACTGGATGGAAAGAGGAACCCCGGATATGTGCGGGATGTGATAACCTAATACAATTCCACCTGAGGGAACCGACTTTCGGATAACTTCAGAAAACCATTGGAAAAGGCCTTCTTGAGAGATATTACGAAAATAATATGGTGGAAGTATCACTACTCCATCCATACCCAGGTTAAATGCGATCGAGGTTAGATTTATTGTCTCCTCCAGGCTAGGTGTGCCCGTGCCTGCCAGTAAACGAAAATTTGGATATGTATCTCGAACAGAAATTGCAGAGTTCCATATATCTATGCGTTCTTCTTGAGAAAATGATGGGCCTTCACCTGTAGTACCTGATAATAGAGCACCATGGCAACCTCGGTTCGCCAAAAAACTTAGATATATGGGAAGGATATCAATGTCTGGTTTGAAATCAGGTTTTAAAGGTGTTAATGCTGCAGCGAATACACCTGTTAATCGGGGATAATCCATATGACCTTTTACCTCTTTGCATTAATTATCAAAGAGTTTGTTGTATTGTAAGATTGCTTGACAAACAAACCTTCTATGCTAAAATCTAAGCGATTTTTCTTGATCCAATTGTAAACTATAAAAGAATGATTGTGCCAGAAAATAGACGCCTCACATGGAGTGGCTTAATAATTTTAGGTGGCGATGAAGCCTTGACCTTCAATTATTGTATATTGTTACAATTCCTTAAAAAAATTCAAACAACTCTTAACCGTTAGTGGAAAAAACTGCGGCAATGATGTGGAGATTAGTTCTAATTATCACAGTTATTGCCATAGGTTTTATTTTTGTGTCTTGTGATCGTATTAGCCCATCACCAACTGCATTAACAACAACCTCCACTACCACACCTCCACCTGTGCATGTTCAAACAGAAACAATAGAGGTTATTCCTCAACTAACTCCTACTGAAGATGTGCTTCGTGGGACGGTTACACTTTGGCACGCCTTAGAAGAAGGAGAGATTTCAGTCTTATTACAGGTTATTGAAGATTTTAAATTCATCCATCCCGAAGTTCAATTTGATGTCCTGTATATTCCTTTTGAAGATTTGCTAACGAGATATGAATTGAGCGCAAGCGAGGATGGCGGGCCATCAATACTAATCGGCCCTGATAGGTGGGCGCCTCTTTTATTTGAGGAAGGTCTCATTCTTGATCTAACCGATCTTGTTGATGAGTCATGGATTGAATCCTTGAATCCACCAGCCTTAGATTTATCTCGATATCACCAAACCCTGGTTAGCTTACCTTATCGAATAAGTGGAGTAGTTTTATATCGTAACCGTGACATTATACCTGCACCTGCTAAAACATTTGATGATTTGGCCGATCTCGCTCGGAATGCGACCACTGGTGACAGAATTGGGGGGATATTAGAACGTAGTTTTTTCTATTCGGGAGCTCATCTTCTTGGTTTGGGAGGTAATCTGATTGATGATGAAGGTTTGCCAGCTTTTAATGATGATCTTGGTCTGGAATGGATCGATTTGCTCATCTCTTTCGAACAGATTGGTCCAACGGAGTTCAGTAGTGACAATGATGCGCTACTTTTCATGGAGAATCGGGTAGGTTACCTGATTGATGGAACTTGGAAGCGGGGAATACTTGCAGAATCCATTGGTTATGATAATCTGGTTATTGACCCTTGGCCAGAATTCGGGGATCGTCAACTTGCTGGTTTTGTTCAATCGCGAAATCTATATTTAAATTCGCGGGTTACGAATGAAGCATACAATTTGGCATGGAGATTTTGCCAATTCTTCGTATCTCCCGAGTACCAACTGCAGCTTTCAGAATTAGATTATGTTCCTGTTCTGATAAATATTGAGGTGGAAGATCGTCTAACTTCCCAAGCTATGACTGCTCTATCATACGGCAGACCATATCCTACGTTACCGGAAATGGAATTTTACCTCCAAGTCTTAGATGAATCGCTCATGTCAATTTTCTTTGGTGGTGAATCGCCGGATTCCGCACTCAATGAAGCAGCGAACAAGATTAAGGATATATTGTCTCAGTCGAACGACTGAACTAATTCAATCTACCTTTAGGAAGGGTTTATTCACTAATCATGACCACACCGTATTGGGTTCAAGACAGCATTTTTTACCAGATTTTTCCAGATCGTTTTGCGAATGGAGATAAAGCCAATGATCCAGTCAACGTTCAACCTTGGGGTGTAAAACCAACTCATTTGCATTATATGGGTGGTGATCTACAAGGAATTACTCAAAAATTTAATTATTTGCTTGATCTAGGAATTAATGCGATTTATCTGAATCCAATTTTTCATTCAACTGCAAATCATCGGTACCATACGATTGATTATTTCCGGATTGACCCATTTTTAGGCAGTATGAATGATTTTAAGGCTTTGTTGAATGTTGCCCACAACAACAACGTTCGAGTAATCCTCGATGGTGTTTTTAATCATTGTGGAAGAGGTTTTTTTGCTTTTATTAATGTGTTGGAAAACCAGGAACATTCACCATACTGTGATTGGTTTCATATAAAAAATTTCCCAATTAATGCTTATGGTAAAGGGGAAGCGCAAGACTATCTTGCCTGGTGGGGTTTTCGGAGTTTACCAAAATTCAATACAGATAATCAACAGACAAGAAAATATTTACTAGATGTAGCCCGTTTCTGGATCGATCAAGGTGCAGATGGTTGGAGGCTTGATGTGCCGAATGAAATAGACGATGATAAATTTTGGGCTGAATTTCGTGACACGGTAAAATCCGCAAACCCTGACTCTTATCTGGTTGGTGAAATTTGGACTCCTGATCGCAGATGGGTAGGAGAAACTCACTTTGATGGACTGATGAATTATCCCTTTCGAGAGGCGATCATCGAGTTTTTAACCAGTGATGTACTCCCGGTTAGTGAGTTTGCCAATAGAATTGAGAATTTGCTTAATCTCTACCCAAAAGAAAATGTTTATGCCATGTATCTACCTCTTGGCACTCATGATACAGAAAGATTATTCTCTAAGATGGGAAATAATCTAGAAAAGGTAAAATTGGCATTTTTAATACAGTTTGCTTTTCCGGGGGCACCGGCAGTTTATTACGGAGATGAGATTGGAATGCAAGGAGGTAAGGATCCTGAATCACGTGGTGCTTTCCCGTGGGATGATTTGGAGTCGAGGACCGAATTACATAATTGGGTAAAGGTGCTTATCAGCCTACGCAAACAACTGCCAGTTCTCCGTCGTGGTAATTATCAGCGTATTTTTACTGATGATCGCCGACATGTATTTGCGCTTGCACGTATGTTAGGGGATTCGAGCGTATTGGTTGCTATAAATGCCAGCTCGACACGTAGGCACGTTCGTTTCAATGTTCTGGATTTAAATTGGGGGGATGGGCGAATCGTGCGGAATTTATTGGGTAAGGAAGAGTATATAGTCTCAGAAGGTAGATTGGCGGTCTCATTACCCCCTTGGGGAGGATTATGGGTAGCTTGAAGTCAGTAGAACTTGCTTGGTAAAATTTTTATTTAATCATTTTGTCGAAAAAAATTAATGCCCAGAAGTATTCTGAAATTTAGTCAACTGGTCTTTTAGGATCTGTGATCCATTCGCTCCATGATCCTGCATACAGCTTTCCTTCTCCCATCCCGATGTGCAGTTGAGCTAATAAATTATGAGCTGCAGTCACGCCAGACCCGCAATAAAAGATTGCTCGTTCTGGGGTAACTCCAGCAAGTAATTTCTCAAACCGTTTTTTGAGGGTATTCGGGGAGTGAAATTGCCCTGTGTTATCTAGATTATCGAGATAAGGAGCAGAAATGGCGCCAGGAATATGACCCGCTACAGGATCGATAGTTTCATTTTCACCTCGGAAGCGTTCACTTGTGCGAGAATCGAGCAGGCGGTAATCTGGTTGTTGGCGCATCCTCTCGATTGCCTCGGAAGTTACAAGGAGGTCTGTTTGAGGATTAGGAGAAAATAATCTTGGTTTGCGGTGCTCATTACCGGTTCTTGTTGGATAATCTAACTTTACCCAATGACTCCAACCACCATCTAGAACGGCTACCTTATTGTGACCTAACCAGCGGAGCATCCACCAGAGACGGGCAGCTGCCAATGCGCCACCAGCGTCATCATAAGTTATCACCTGAACGCTATCGTCAATTCCCCAATTGTTGAGATTACTAACAAACGATGATATTTCAGGTAGCGGATGCCGACCAGTTCTTCCGGGAACAATTTCTCCCGAGAGCTGATCATTTAGATGCGCGTAGACTGCACCAGGTATATGCGCTTCTAGATAAGCTTTTCTACCGTGATCGCTATCTTCAAGACTAAATCGGCAGTCAACAATCACCCAATCCGGATCATTCAAATGTTCAATTAGATCTTGTGCAGAAATTAGAGTCTTATATATCATTTTCTTAGTATTTTAATTTAATTGACTAGTAATACAGCACATTCGCTTTGGTTTAATGTGTCTAAGATTATCTTCTTTGGGATGCGTTCACTTTTGGTGGGTAGAACCAAAACACCACAGAGCTCAGTTTTTACGAGATCAGTGAGAACAGCACTATTTATATGTCTGAACCAATGGTATTGAGGTTGTAAGCCTTGTCTGCTAAAAAAGGTATCCACTTCCCTGCGAAACTGTCTGGCTTCTTCAGCATCGCCAGCTAATAATACGACTATCAGTTGTGTTTCCGGAGAAATAATTAAGTCAACACTCTCAAGAGCCCTTTTTCCGGTTTGAGTACCATCATAAAGAACAATAACAGGTGCCCCAAAGTGAATAGGATTCTGTAAAATTAAGGACGTACATGGTGCCTTATTGACGAGATTCTGGGCTGTCGAGCCTAACAAGCGGCGACCAGACCAGCCTGTTTTTCCCAATATTGTAATATCAGCCTCAGCAGCTGCAGCCTGAAGTTGCGGTGAAATTGCCCCCCTCACTACACGGAATGACCACTTGAACTTTAACTTGTCTGCTAACAGAGCCATGTTATTGAGCGCCCATCGCGCTTGTGATCGTAATTCGCGTTCAACTAATGAGCTATCCATTTGTAATAATGTGCCAGTTGCTATACTAATCTGTCGAGTAAAAGGGAGCCGTGCAAGTTGGACCAAGTTAATATCTTCAATGAAGATGCCAATTAATTCAGCGTCCAACCTGGCAGCTAAATCGGTTGCCACCCTTAACGCTGCTAGACTTTGTGGAGAAGCGTCAAGAGCAACAAGAATACGTTTTACGAACTTATAGTGGCTGCCGAAACTCATTCATCAGTCTCCGCATCATTCTTTCCGAAACGTGCACTCTTTTTCGCTAATTCATCTAAGCGCATTTGAACTATCCCATTAATTGTTCCTTCAGGATAATTTCCTTCTGAATCAGGTTCTCCAGCGGCTAAACCAGTCAACACCTCAATACCTTGATCTACGTGTTCGATTGGATAGATCTTAAATTCACCTGACCTAACAGATTCTACAACATCCTCTCGCAACATTAAGTGCTTAACATTTGACGCTGGGATTAGTACACCTTGATCCCCGGTTAAGCTTCTTGAATTGCAGATATCATAGAATCCCTCGATTTTTTCATTAACCCCCCCAATTGCCTGGACGAAACCATATTGGTTGACTGAACCCGTGACTGCAAGAGATTGGTTGATGGGCACCGCTGCTATTGCAGATAGAAGGGCGTACAATTCAGCGGAGGATGCACTATCTCCATCGACTCCACTGTATGATTGTTCGAAAACTAAGCTTGCTGATAGGGATAAAGGTTTATCTTTTGAATATCGTGCCCCCAAAAAACCTGCCAGGATCAGGACGCCTTTTGAATGAATCGGACCACTCAATTCTACCTCCCGTTCGATATTAACTACGTCCCCTTTTCCCATACGCACCCGGGCTGTTATTCGAGAAGGTACAGCAAAAGCGAAGTTTCCTGGCTGAATTACCGAAAGTCCGTTAATTTGGCCAACTTTATGACCTTTTGTGTCGATCAAGATAGTATCTCGTAAGATATTCTCTTGGTACCGCTCGCGTAATCGGTCTGCTCTGTATATTTGGGCGTTAATTGCTTTTTGCACGTCTTCAGACTGGACGGTTTGATATTCGCGTTGTCCAGCCCAAAAATCTGCCTCTCTCAACAAGTCAGAAATATCCCTCATTCGAATTGATAATTTCTCAACATCGCCAACTAATCTTGAAGCGTGTTCAATTATCCGAGAAACGGCTGACCGGTGGAACGCCTTCAGGTTATCTTTGCGAGCAATTGTTGCGACTAATCTGGCATAATCATCCTGGGTGTTAGGATTCCTTGGCATGTGTTCTTCGAAATCAGCTTGGACTTTGAATAGCTCTTCAAAATCTGGATCTAATGATGAAAGCATGTAATAAAGTAAGCGGTCTCCTAACAAGGCGACTTTGACTTTTAAGGGAATCGGGTCTGGTTCCAAAGAGACTGTTGAGACGATGCTCAACATTTCACCAATCGACTCGATTTTTATCTGCCGGGAATTTAATGCTCGTTTAAGACCATCCCAGGCATATGGTTGAAGTAGTACCTCGCGGACATCTAAGATCAGATAACCACCATTCGCACGATGTAAAGCTCCTGGTTTAATTAGAGTGAAGTCAGTTAACAGCGCACCCATTTGAGCCATGTGTTCGGTTCTTCCGATTAGGTTTTGAAAGGTAGGGTAATCTTCGAAAACAACCGGGGCACCTTCTAAACTTCCATTATCCACTATGACATTCACTTGAAACCGCCGCAAAGGTGATGGACCTTGTCGTAGTCGAGCCATAAATGCAGACAGTTGATTTTCCGGATTCTCTCCACCAGACAAATCTTCAGTTTTAAGAAAAACTTGAGCGTTTTCAACGATATCTTTCTCAACAGAATTCAGGTAATCAACCACATCTGGAAATGTTTCAAATTTTTGTAGGAGTTCTTGCAGCAATCCTCCTACAGCTAATGTGGTCACTTCTTGATTTAATTTACGGATCCTCTCCCGCAGTTCACGCTGCCAGGCTGGTACAGTTTGGAGCACTTTTTGCAGTTTTTTTTGAAGGTCTTCGACGATTTCTTGTAGCTTCTCCTGCTCATCTTCAGATAACTTTTGAAATTCTTCAGGGCTGATAACTTCCCCATCCCGAACCGGTGCAAAAACTACTCCAGCAGGAGTACGCATCATAGTAAGGTTGTGTTCTTTAGCCTGCGACTGGATTTCCTCCAGGTTTTTTTCCTGTCTTTCCTGAAATTCCTCTTCTATTACCCTACGGCGGGCGCGGTATTCATCACTTTCAAAAGTTGTTGATAAGGCGGATTTCACCTCCTCAACCAGTTGTTCCATGTCTGTTCGGAATTGATTACCCATACCTGGGGGTAAACTAATCGTTTTTGGTCGATGATCTTGCTCGAAATTGTGTACATAACACCAATCCCAAGGAACATTTTCGGTCTTGGCTTGCTTTTCAAAAAACTGTGTGATCAAAGCTTTCTTTCCCGAGCCATTAGGTCCTAAAGCGAATATGTTGTATCCATCTTTATTAATACCAATTCCAAAGCGGACAGACTCTACAGCTCTAGGCTGACCGACTATTTCACTTAAATCTGGTAATTCGTCAGTTGTTTCAAAACTAAGGGCAGAATAATCCAATTTTGTATAAAGTTGATCGGCTGGTAGAGGGTTGACCCCTCTGCCTTGCTGTGTTGTTTCACCCATGAAGATTCCCTCCTCTAAATTCTTTATATTTTGAATCGTAAACCATTTTGATTTATTTTACCAAAGCCGGATAGTTATTTATAAGGTGAACTTGCTTATGAAAACAGACCATGGGATAATGGTTTGAAAGTTTTTCGAAATTCAATGATCTTTTCAAACTGATCAAAGGGAGTTTATAAAAAGTGTTATCAGGTCTAATGGAATTTCATATCTCAAAGAAATCCAGAGATAAGTACCAATTCGATGAAGAATTGTTTTCGACCGATGGAAATGTAATCTTTCCTAGCTTTCATAACGCCCGAGTATTTGCCCAGAAGATTAATGATAGGAGGGACTTGGTCAATTTTCCTGAAGAGGCAGTTAAAGCAGGACAGATCCATGCTATGGGATTGATAGATGAAATCCTTCACTTAGTTGTTTCTCTATACCGAGATCAAGTAAATGCTTCTGTTACAAAAAATGTCTTAGTTAGGCTTTATGAGCAAATTGGTCGGGAAAAAGTTGATGAGACTTTGCGAATTTTCACCCAAAATTTTCCACCATTATCGGTATATAGACGTAGGGTGAGTGTTGAGATCTATTTGGATGGAGAGAGTCACCGTATTAACCCTAAAGGTGATCGTGTTACCATATCAAATAAAGAAATCGCTCTTGAAGAATTGTTAATGCTTTGGATGGAAAATAATAATCCTGCTTTTCACCCGTTTCTAGAACTCTTCGATGATACTGATTTAGAAAAAAACTCTGTCTATAATGATATCTTTGAAGTTATCTATCAATTCTTTGAGGAGCAACCATCGTTTGGGCAATTTTCTCAGAATTTGATAGATATGTTAAGCAGCCCAGCTGTGGCCGTGCCTTATTCATTGACAGGCCAACTGGATTATATTCGAGAACATTGGGGTTTCTTACTTGGTCGTTACCTATACCGAATACTAAGCAGCCTGGATTTGATTAGAGAGGAAGAGAAAGCTATATTCCCTGGGCCTGGTCCTGCTATTCCCTATGATTTTTCTGCCTTGGAGTCCGAAAAAGACCAATTTACCCCAGATCGCGATTGGATGCCATCCTTGGTCTTGATTGCAAAAAATACTTTTGTGTGGCTCGACCAATTATCGAAAAGTTATCGAAGTGAAATTGGTAGATTGGATGAGATACCTGATGAAGAGTTGGACAAGATTGCTAGATGGGGAATAAATGGTTTGTGGTTGATTGGCATTTGGGAACGAAGTCCAGCATCTAAGCGCATTAAACAAATGCGAGGCAAATTCGATGCACAGGCATCAGCTTATTCTATATTCGATTACCAAATTGCTACTGACTTAGGTGGCGAGGAAGCCTATCAGAACTTAAAAGGTCGAGCTTGGAAGCATGGTATCCGCTTGGCGTCAGATATGGTGCCAAACCATATGGGGATTGATTCAAAATGGGTTGTTGAGCATCCAAATAGGTTTCTTTCATTAGATCATAGCCCATTCCCAGCATATACATTTAATGGTCCAAACCTCTCTTATGATTCCCGGGTAGGAATTTATCTAGAAGATCATTATTACGATAGTAGCGATGCTGCGGTTGTATTCAAATGGGTAGATCATCAAACTGGTGATTGCCGATACATTTATCATGGCAACGATGGTACCAGTATGCCTTGGAATGATACAGCCCAGTTGAACTATTTACTCCCTGAGGTTAGAAATAGCATCCTTCAAGAAATATTGAATGTCGCCCGAAAATTTTCGATCATTCGTTTTGATGCAGCCATGACCTTGGCAAAGAAACATTACCAGCGATTGTGGTTCCCACAACCAGGCACCGGTGGGGCGATACCGTCCCGCGCTGATCATGGATTGACAAAAAGTGATTTTGATGCAGTTATGCCAAGAGAGTTTTGGCGAGAAGTAGTGGACGCTATTGCCAATGAAGCCCCAGACACACTACTTCTGGCAGAAGCATTCTGGTTGATGGAAGGATATTTTGTGCGAACTTTAGGAATGCACCGAGTTTACAACAGTGCCTTTATGAATATGTTGCGCGATGAAAAGAATCAGGATTACCGCTTAGTAATCAAGAACACCTTGGAATTCGATCCAGAAATACTCAAACGTTTTGTGAATTTTATGAGCAATCCGGATGAAGAAACAGCTGTTGCTCAATTTGGTAAAGGTGATAAATATTTTGGTATATGCACATTGATGGCGACAATGCCAGGTTTGCCAATGTTTGGACATGGTCAAATCGAAGGGTTCGCTGAAAAGTATGGTATGGAATTCAGGAGGGCATATTGGGAAGAAACCACTGACACTTACTTGTTCGATAGACACGAAAAGGAGGTTTTTCCGTTATTGCATAAGCGTTTCCTTTTCGCTGAGGCAAATGATTTCTTGTTTTACGATTTCTTCTCTCCAGATGGCGTAGTGGATGAAAATGTTTTTGTCTATTCCAACCGTTATGGAAATGAGAGAGCAATGGTTATTTACCACAATCGATATGCTCAATCTCGTGGTTGGGTTAGATCTTCAGTTTCCTTTGCGGCTAGAAATGGCGATTCAGGCGAAAGGACCCTTATGCAGAAAACCTTGGGTGAAGGTTTGGGTCTGGTAAACGATCATAATCATTTTTGTATCTACCGCGACCATGGATCAGGCATGGAATATCTCCACAATAACGTAGATATTTATGAACGAGGATTATTTTTTGAATTAAACGCTTATGAGTACCATGTTTTCTTAGATTTCAGGCAGGTTAGGGACGATCAATTCAAGCGTTATTCTCAATTACATGAAATGCTGAAAGGCCGTGGAGTGCCAAGTATAGCTGAAGCACTCCGAGAGCTCATCCTTCAACCTATTCTCGTCCCTTTTCGAGCCTTGATCAACCCTCACTCTATTAAGCGGCTAATGCATAGTTTCGGCAAGAATTTTGAGGACCAAGATAATCGCAGTATGCTCGATGAAATCGAAGAATCCTATATTCAAATTTTAAAGGGGGTTGCTGAGGTAATCGAAAAAAAGGTTGATGAGACCAAAATTTTCAATGTTACAAACGAGGTTAAGGTTTTAATCGAGGCAATCTGCAACGTTGCCCAAATGGAAATTCCTCCCATTAACCAAAAGAATGAAAATTATTCACGAGCAGTTATAAAGTTGAAAGAACACCTTGGGGATGATCCTAAGAATTGGACGACCCTCTTAAGCTGGGTATATATTTTTCCAATGGGACGACTGGTGAACGAAACACAGTCACTGGAACGAAGTCGAAGTTGGGTTGATGAATTCCTGTTCGGGAGGGTAATTGCCAGATCGGTACAAAATTTTGGGAGAGACGAGGGTGGCAGTTGGCAAGCTGTTCAGATTATAAAATTCCTGACCAGCCATGCAAGGTGGCCTTATCGGCTCGGTTTAACAGGCAGGAAAGATGCAAAACAGGAACTAATAAATCTGAGATCTCTGCTCCAAGAATGGTTGAGCGATGTAGATATTCAAGGCTACTTGCAAATAAATCGTTATCAGGGCATTTTGTGGTTCAATAAAGAATCATTTCAGGATTTTCTTTCATGGATGTTGATATCAGGGTGTTTGCTAGTCATGAATGACAGCGATATCTCAGATAACGAACTCGATGGTATTCTTAATGAAGTTATTGAGTTTATTGAACGTCTGCTAAATGCATCAGATGTTTCTGGTTATCAGGTGGAAGGTTTATTGGAGGCGTTAGAATGAAAACACGCGCTGTCATCCTGGCAGGTGGAGAAGGATCACGCCTAAGTACATTGACAGCAAAACGGACAAAACCCGCGGTTCCCTTTGCTGGTAAATATCGCATAATTGATTTTACTTTGTCTAATTGCGTAAATTCTGGTCTATTCGATGTAATGATCCTTGCCCAATACCGTCCTCATTCGTTAATAGATCATATCGGGGTCGGTGGACCTTGGGATCTCAATCGTGAGTTTACTGGAGGTGTGCGTATATACACACCTTATAAAGCCCGCGGACCATCAGATTGGTTCACCGGTACAGCTGACGCAGTCCAGCAAAATTTTCGCTTTATAAAGAATTCAAATCCTGATTTCGTATTAATTCTTTCTGGGGACCATATTTACCGGATGAATTACGATGCTATGGTCGCTTTTCACATTGATCTTCAAGCGGATGTGACAATCGCAACGATCAGAGTTCCAATCGAAGAAGCTTCTCGCTTTGGGATAATTGGAGTTGACAACGAATTTCGGGTCTTGACATTCGTTGAGAAACCTGAAAATCCACCTTCTAACTTGGCAAACATGGGGGTTTATATATTCAATCTAGGTGTTCTCGATAAGGTATTGTGGGAAGACAGAAT
>JACUUU010000071.1 GCA_014859065.1 Anaerolineales bacterium | reverse complement strand
TAAGAAGTAATCGGTGTCGGTGATTGACACAAGTCCAAATTCACTTTTACAGATGAAAAAACATCAAAATTTATCAATCGAAGGAGCTATGATGATAAAAGTTGGGTATATTGGCCTTGGAATTATGGGGAAGTCTATGGCTCGCAACATCCTTAAAAATGGTTATCCATTAGTTGTTCACAACCGCAGTGTCCAACCTGTGAAGGAGCTGGTTGCAGAAGGAGCCAAGCGAGCTAACTCACCAAAGGAAGTCGCGCGTCAGGTTGATGTTGTTTTTACGAACCTCCCTGATTCACCGGATGTGGAGTTGGTAGCGCTTGGCCCTCAGGGAATATTGGAGGGAGCTCACCCGGACCTAATATTTGTAGATAATTCGACAATCAAACCGGAAACAGCCCGATTGATTGCAAAGAGGTTAGGTGAGAAAGGGGTATTGTGTCTGGATGCTCCGGTCAGCGGAGGGGATGTAGGTGCGCGAGAGGGGACTTTATCTATCATGGTGGGCGGGCAGCAAGAAGCAGTGGAAAAGGTAATGCCGGTGTTCAATTGCATGGGGAAGTCCATCACTCACGTTGGTGATGCCGGCGCTGGTCAGGTTGCCAAAGCTGCCAATCAGATTATGGTCGCTGCCCAGATGACTGCAATGGCAGAATTATTGGTGTTCGCGCGGAAAACTGGCGCAGACCCAAAGAAAGTGATCGAGGCGATCCGTGGAGGTGCAGCTCAATGTTGGACCCTGGATGTAAAGCCTCCCCGCTTATTCGAGGGTATTCGCACACCCGGGTTCAAAGCGCATATGCAATTAAAGGACCTGGGCATCGTCTTAGATACTGCGCGTGAATATAACCTGCCTTTACCAGCAACAGCTGTAAATACGCAGCTGTTTGCTGCCATGGTAGCAATGGGAATGGGAGAATTAGATAATTCTGCCGTTATCGGTATCATAGAAAATCTGGCAGACATCGAATTACTGGATGGTTAAAATTGACGATGAATTCATTGATGTATTAGGAAATTGCGGGTGTCAACTCAATCGAAAATATCCCAAGAGATGCATTGCTATTTTTAGCAGAAATGAGTATAATCATACAAAATTAATCCATTTAATCGCAACGACCGGGACGAGTAATCAGCATTATCCGACAGGGAAAGAGGTTCGTTGACTGAAAAACCTCTCCGTTCATAATCTGATGAAAACCACCTGCGAGCTTGAACCTGAAAAGGTGTGCAAGATAAGCGCTCACCCAAGTATGGGGAACGGTTGACCGCGTTACAGGTTGCAGAGATGAGCTATTCTTATGGCTTAATCTGGGTGGAACCGCGTGATAAACTCTCGCCCCAGAAGGGTGGGAGTTTTTTAGTTATTTAGTGGAAATACTCCGCTTCAGGAATGTTGTTGATTGATCATTTATCCCTTGTGAAGGCGGAAGAATTATCTGGAGGTGCATTATGTCTGTAAAACACAGAGAAGGCTACGAGGAGAGTAATATTTACCGCATTCGGCATTCTGCCGCGCATATTATGGCGCAAGCGGTTATGGAAATGTTCCCAAATGCCAAGATTGCGATTGGCCCACCAGTTGAAGATGGTTTCTATTATGATTTTGATTTACCGCGTTCGTTAACTCCAGAGGACCTCGAAGTAATCGAAAAAAGGATGCGAGAGGTTATCTCAGAAAACCATTCGTTCGAAAAGAAGGTGATCTCGAGTGAAGAAGCCCGGCGTATCTATTCTGATCAGCCCTATAAACTCGAATTAATTGAGGGTTTGGAGCAAGGTAATCTTGATGAGTATGGTGAACCCCTACAGGAAAAACCTGAAATCTCAATTTACCAGCATGATAAATTCGTTGATCTTTGCCGAGGACCTCACGTAGAAAGTACCAGCCAGGTAAACCCAGACGCAATCAAACTATTGAGTGTAGCTGGAGCATATTGGCGTGGGGACGAGAGTAAACCTATGTTACAGCGCATTTATGGGACAGCCTGGGAAACTGCCGATGAGCTTCAAGAATACATTTGGAAGCTCGATGAAGCCCGGCGAAGAGACCACCGCCGTTTGGGTCGAGAATTAGACCTTTTTAGTGTCAGCGAAGAGACTGGCGCAGGATTGATCTTGTGGCATCCAAAAGGCGGCATGGTACGTAAACTGGCAGAGGATTTCGCGCGTGAGGAACATGAAAAAGGTGGCTATGATTTTGTTTATTCGCCTCACATTGGCAAAGCAAATTTATGGAAGACCAGCGGTCATCTGGATTGGTATCAGGAGAATATGTACTCCCCTCTAGACATTGAGGGTCAGGAATATTATCTAAAGCCGATGAACTGCCCGTTCCATGTCCAGATTTACAAGAGTCGCATGCGCTCTTATCGTGATTTACCTCTACGTTATGCAGAGTGGGGGACTGTATATCGTTATGAGAGGAGCGGTGTTCTGCATGGTTTATTGAGAGTGCGTGGATTCACTCAGGATGATGCACATTTGTTTTGCCGTCCGGACCAGATGCCCGCTGAGATCGATCGGGTATTAGAATTCAGCTTGAACATATTGAGAGCATTTGGGTTTGAAAACTTCCAGGCGTATTTGTCTACGCGTAATCCTGACAAAGCTGCGGGAACACCTGAGCAGTGGCAGGCACCGACAGAAGCTTTACGCCAGGCTCTGGAGAGAGCGGAAGTTCCCTATCAAATTGATGAGGGTGAGGCAACTTTTTACGGGCCTAAAATAGATATCAAAGTCAAGGATGCTTTGGGAAGGGAATGGCAGCTTTCCACAATCCAGTTTGATTTTAACTTGCCCGAACGTTTCAATCTGACTTATATCGGAGAAGATGGTCAGGAACATCAACCATACATGATTCACCGGGCTTTGATGGGATCAATGGAACGGTTCTTAGGGTGTTTGATCGAGCACTTTGCTGGCGCATTTCCGGTTTGGTTGGCACCTGTTCAGGTAACCGTGATTCCTATTGCGGACCGGCACCTGGCTTATGCTCAGCAGGTGAAGGATAAGTTAAGCGTTGTTGGCTTACGGATTGAGGTAGATGATCGTGGTGAGCGCATGAATGCCAAGATCCGTGACGCTCAAAATCAGAAAATTCCCTATATGCTGGTGGTTGGTGACCGGGAGGTCGAACAGGAGACGGTTTCGGTGAGGCTGCGGACTGGGGAAAACCTGGGAGGTATCTCTTTAGGAGATTTCCTGAGCCGTGCAGATGATGAAGTTAAAAGACGAGTCTGATAGCCTCTAAGCTGATTGTTACAGCTGCATAAAACCTGAGATACTACTTAGACTCAATACAACCGTCTGAAATATTCCTAAAATTGCCATCAGATCGGTTGAGGATTTACTATTTTTGTCCCGGGAAAACCTGGGATTTGGCACATCAATTAGGGTATTGCCAGGTAAATTGGTAATGTCGTGTTAGATTAGTTGACGATTCAAATAAAAATATGGTATCATGCAGCACACGAAGTGCGAAAAGATCTTGTTGTAAGGTGTACGATTTGAGGAGAAGAATATCAGCGCGACAAACTATAATGTAAATGAACAAATCAGGGTAGCAGAAGTACGGCTGATTGGCCCGAAAGGCGAAAACATTGGTGTGGTACCAGTGGAGGAGGCGCGACGGATTGCGCGCGAAGCTGAGCTTGACTTAGTAGAAGTTGCCCCCCAAGCTGACCCTCCAGTCGCCAGGGTGATGGACTTCGGAAAGTTTGTTTACGAGCGCACTAAGAAGGAACGAGAACAACGTAAAGCCCAGGTAAAAGTTGAGGTTAAAGAGATTCGCCTGAGACCAAAAACTAACGAGCATCACCGTAATTTCAAAGTCCGCGATGCACGACGGTGGTTGGAAAATGGGATTAAAGTAAAAGTGCGTGTTCGTTTTCGTGGGCGAGAAATCACATACCCTGAGCTTGCATTGGGAGATCTGAAAGAAATTGCTGAAGACCTTTCTGATATTGCAATCGTTGAACAAAGCCCATCTCTTGAAGGGCACAGTATGCTGATGGTTTTGGCTCCGGCGAAACCGAAGAAAAAGTAAACAGGCAGTATTATTGCCAGCAGGAATGTGTCGTTATTCATCTTCCGCGGATGAAGGCTGTTCCGCGGAATTTTGTGTGAGAGGAGTTACTCGTGCCACGCAAGCAGAGATCTGGAAAGTACAAAATAAAGACCCATAAGGCAACAGCAAAACGATTTCGCCTGACGGGTTCGGGAATGTTGGTGCGTACCAAAGGTGGTAAAAGCCACCTTCGCCGCCGTGCATCCAAAAGAACAAAGAGGTTGTTCACAGAAATGCTCCCCGTCCAAGGCCGTGGGATCAAGAAACGTGTGGAACGCCTGGCTCCGTATTTAAAGAAATCGGAATGATTGTAAGCGGAGATTAACCAATTATCCTTATGTTGCGGCTGTTGGGTGTATGCAACAGGTAACACAGATTATGCGAAATTAAGTTACCGGCGCTCAATGGTTCGCAGGAGTGTGAAATATGGCTCGTGTAAAAACCGGCCCTCACCGTCGCCGGCGTCATAAAAAAATTCTAAAAATTACCAAAGGTCAGTTTGGAACTCGGCACCGTCTCTTCCGTCGGGCAAATGAAGCTATGTTGAAGAGTCTGTGGTACTCTTACCGCGACCGGCGCACTCGTAAGCGAGTACTGCGTCGTTTATGGATCAGCCGCATAAATGCAGCTGCCCGATTGAATGGGACCACGTACAGCCGTTTAATCCACCAGATGAGGAAATCTGGTATTGCCATTAACCGCAAGATTATGGCAGATTTGGCTGTAAAAGACCCGAAAGCTTTTCAAGCAGTGGTTTCATCGGCTTTATCAGATTAATATTCAAAATCCAATCAAAAAGCCTGACGAGGGTAGTCATTCTAGCCTCGTCATCTGAAGCAGGTTAATCTTATTTAATAGGATTTTCCTGCCTTTGCTTTAATTTTTTCTTATTGAAGGAAATTTTACTATCTGTAGAATGACACGCTCAATTATGTATTGTTATCAGTTGATTGCATTCCCTTTTTAGCAAGCACATCTCGCTCTATTTCTTTCTTAAATTGAATGGCATGTCTCTTCGCCTGAGGTGTCATCAACTTCAGCATAAGTTTGGTCAGAATACGTCCGGTGAGGGGTCCACGGGGTTCGCTGGTTGTTTCTATCAAGCGAGTTCCTTTGTCGTTTGGAATCAATCGCAGTTCAAACAATAATGTTGTCTCAGGAAAGGGGATAGGCACGAGTTGCTGAAAGACCATGCGCTCAAAAGGTTGCCAATCCAATATGGTTTGCATTTTGCATTCGCTGCCATACGGGTTTCAAATCTTGAACCCAGACTTTCACTTCACCAATATCTTCATATTTTTCGGAGTGAGGCAGCATTGACGCGCTGATTTCTTCAAGTTATAACCTGTTGATAGCAGCATCAGTGTAAACAGTGTAAGCCTGGAAACCGAAAGTTTCCCGGATGTTATTCTTGAGTACACGATGGATTAAATTGACATCACTGCCGACCAGTTCATCCTGACCATTAATGTGTTGGATGCCAAAGGTGCCGAAATGAAAGAAGAACTTTAGATCAAGCATGGAAATGTTGGCGCAAGCATTGCATTGGCAAGTTGTGTTGAGCACCATCAGATTGATAGCTTTTCGGAATGCGACGTAGGTATTCTCGATCACCTCGATTAATGTTTGTCCTTTGAAAAAGCCCTCATCGAAAGCCTAGCTGCACACAGCATCTCCTTGCAAACGAGAAATGTGCAGTGGGGGTTTGATATTTTCTACTAACAGTTCCAGTAATGCAGTCAGAGTTTGCTGAGCGTGATCCAACTCGGATTTATTGAGATAGACAGTGTATCCACTAATGTCTGCGATCAGTAGATACCCCTTATGTAATTTGGTCGTTTTGCTCGCTGGGAACATAATTTAGATTTCAGAAGAATACTATACGTTGGTAATTTAAGGTTTCTAATTTTACCACATATAGGATAGGTTTAGGCATAATAACGGATTGATCGTTTGGTTGTGAGCAGTAAACAATTTCGTTGACGCAACTTTTTCCCTATGCTACAATCACTTTGGAGGAAAGCATTATGAACAAAGTTCTGTGCGAGACGGAATTTCCCTCCGGGCAGGTGTTCCAAATAGTTGAGGGGGACATAACCGAAGAAGAAGTGGATGCAATCGTCAATGCAGCCAACGCAAACCTTCTCCATGGTGGCGGAGTGGCTGGGGTAATTGTCCGCAAAGGTGGACATGAGATCCAGGCTGAGAGCCAGGCGTGGGTTCGAGAGCACGGTCCTGTCAGCCACGCAAAACCAGCTTATACGAACGCCGGTAAACTACCTTGCCGCTACGTTATCCACGCGGTTGGTCCGGTATGGGGTGAAGGCAATGAATCAGCGAAACTGACATCTGCTGTGATAGGTTCACTTGAGTTGGCAGACCATCTTCAATTGACGTCTATTGCATTGCCGGCAATTTCGACAGGAATTTATGGGTTTCCAATAGAAAGAGCTGCTGAGGTGATTTATAATGCCATTCAGAGCTATTTTCTTGAGAATCCCGAATCTGTGGTCCGTCGGGTGCGGCTTACCCTTTACGATCAGCCTGTCATTGAAGCGTTTTTGGATGTATGGCGAGCGGAGAAAGGCAACGGAGCGTAATCCCAGATGAGTGCGACCAGATAATTGGATGGGATCTCAGCAATTATTGCGGGTTTCATTGATACTTTTACCTTTACCTATCTTCACATCACCATAAATGATCACCTCAACTCAGAATGCCAAGGTTAAATGGGTTCGTTCGTTAATGAACAACAGGCGGTTTCGCCGTGAATCGCGTGCATTTGTGGTGGAGGGGGTCCGGATGGCAGAAGAAGCTTTGCAGTCCGGTTGGGAGGTGATGTTGGTCTTTTATACCCAAGATTTGGGCGAGCGCGGGCAACAGGTCGTTGAAAGGTGCGCAGCCAAGGGGGTTCATGTCGCCGAAGTTAGCCCACAAATTATGCGGGTGATCAGCGAAACACAGACCCCGCAGGGTATTGTAGTGGTGCTCTCGATGGTCGAATTGAAACCTGGGGACAATTTGGACTTTATCTTAATTTCAGATGGTATCCGGGACCCTGGCAACCTGGGAACGATATTACGAACTGCATCTTCGGCAGGAGTTGATGGAGTTATCCTTACACCTACAAATGTAGATCTCTATGCCCCAAAGGTGATCCGATCTGCGATGGGGGCTCATTTTCGTTTACCTGTTCTTAGTCTGAATTGGCAGGAAATTAATCGGACGATCCGTGAAAATAATATGCGCGTATACCTGGCAGCAGCTGAAAAAGGCGTCATTTACTATCAGACAAATTTTACCTGTCCGCTAGCTATCATCATTGGGGGTGAAGCTGCGGGACACAGCCAGGAAGCTCAAAGCCTGGTAGATGAGTGGGTAAATATCCCTATGCCAGGTGGGGGAGAGTCGTTAAATGCTGCTATCGCAGCTGCATTGCTCTTGTATGAAGTAATTCGCCAAAGAAGTTTAGCCTGAGGTGCTTGCATATGAAAATACGCTCGATTACTTACTTCCTAAATCCGGGTATGCCCCTTGACTTGGCTTTAATCAAACGGGCTGGAGATTTCGTAGCTCAAGCACGAGCGTCTTATGAATCGGTGGGCTATGAAGTACAAACCACGCGTTTGGCTACAGTGCCATTTCCATTTTTGGTCCCATCCCTGGATGATAATGAACTGTGTGGAATGGCTAAGAATCTTGAAATTTCAGCATTGGATGCTGGTTTTGATTATGTTTCTCTTGGCCCTGCTCTTCCCGAGCTACCTGAAAGTTTCAAGGTGGTTCCAGCGATGATCCAGGCTGCTGAAAAAGTCTTTCTCTCCGGCTTGATGACCTCTGATGGTGGGTATATTTCCCTTCCAGCAGTAAAAGCATGCGCAGACATCATCTATCAGGTTGCCAAATTCTCAAATGATGGATTTTCTAACCTTCGCTTTGGAGCTGCTGCCAATGTTTCTGCAGGTGGCCCTTTCTTCCCGGTATCTTATCAGGATTTCAGGACTGGCGATCATCAGCCGCGTTTTTTTGCCCTGGCAACCGAGGCAGCTGATCTGGCAATTGAAGCTGCCCGGCAATCGGATTCGCTCGCAAAAGTTCGGGGGATCTTAATCCATTTGGTGGAAAGCCATGCAGCCAGGTTAACACGCGTGTCTGAAGAGCTGGCTGACCAAGAGAAGGGCACTCACCATGCAATCCGCTTCGGAGGGATAGATTTTACCCTGGCGCCTTTCCCTCGAGTAGAGCTATCCTTTGGAACTGCCATAGAGCAGATGGGCGTGCCCGCGGTTGGGATGCATGGTTCCCTGGCTGCCGCAGCCTTTCTCACTTATTCTCTGGATTTAGCGAAATACCAACGCGCTGGTTTCAACGGCTTAATGCTCCCACTGTTAGAAGATGCTGTCCTTGCACTTCGGGCTGAGCAAGGCAATTTGAATTTGAATGACCTGCTGCTTTATTCAGCAGTATGTGGAACTGGTTTGGATACAATCCCCCTGCCGGGAGATATCAGCAGGGAGCAATTGACAGCTATCCTGCTAGATTTGTCCGCCCTGGCGCAGCGTCTGGATAAACCTCTCATCGCCCGCTTGATGCCTATTCCTGGTAAGGCAGCTGGTGAACTAACAAGTTTTGATTTTGATTTCTTCGCCAACAGCCGCGTGCAGGCTGTACGTTCTGATGGGATTGAGAACTTATTAGCTGGTGACGAGACGTTCAGATTGGCCCCTCGGTGATGCGGCCTTTTGGTTTATATAGCGGCAGAGAAAACTGCCGGTATAGGATGTCTCTGCCTGGCAGATTTCTTCTGGCGTGCCTTGTGCGATGATTTCTCCGCCTCGATCGCCACCTTCCGGGCCAAGGTCGATGATGTGATCGGCTACCTTGATAATGTCCATGTTGTGCTCGATTATGACGACGGTGTTACCAGCGTCAACCAATCGGTGAAGCACTTCGATCAGTTTATGTACGTCAGCGGCGTGCAAACCCACTGAGGGTTCATCTAACACATATAGCGTGCTACCAGTAGAGCGCTTAGAAAGCTCACGTGCCAGTTTGACCCGCTGGGCTTCACCTCCCGAAAGGGTTGGGGCAGGTTGTCCAATCTTTATGTATCCCATGCCTACATCTTGAAGTGTTTTAAGTTTATTGATCATCCCTGGAAATGCTGAAAATATCTCCGCAGCTGAGTCGACAGTTAATTCGAGCACATCTGAAATCGTCAGGTCTTTGAAGCGCACCTGCAAAGTCTCGCGGTTGTAGCGAGAGCCATGACAAACATCACACGGGACATATACATCAGGGAGGAACTGCATTTCGATTCTTAATTGACCCTGCCCCTGGCAAGCTTCACAGCGCCCTCCACGCACGTTAAATGAGAACCTGCCAGCCTGATATCCCCGGATTTTGCTTTCTGGAAGATCCGCAAACAACTGGCGGATGTGGTCGAACAAACCTGTATACGTGCCGGGATTGGAGCGCGGTGTACGTCCGATGGGTGATTGGTCGATATTGATGATCTTGTCGATGAAGTCCAGTCCCTCGATATGATCGAAATCGCCAGCTTGAATGCGAGCATGGTGGAGCTGGCGGGCAAGCGCTTTATAAAGAACTTCTACCATCAGACTGGATTTTCCGGAACCAGAAACACCAGTTATACATATTAACTTGTTCAATGGAAGGTGGACGTCGATATTCTTCAGGTTATTTGCACGCGCTCCAAAAATGCTCAAGTGCTTACCATTGCCTTCTCGGCGTTCTCCAGGCACAGGAATTTGCATACGACCAGTTAGATATGCTGCAGTAAGAGATTCGTTGTGCTGAAGAATTTTTACCAGCTCTCCTTCAGCCACCACGCGCCCACCATTGTCTCCAGCCCCTAGACCCAGATCTAACACCCAATCTGCATTCCGAATTGTTTCTTCGTCATGTTCGACCACCAGAACAGTATTTCCGAGGTCGCGTAAGCCCTTTAATGTGTTCAATAGGCGCGTGTTGTCACGGGCATGCAGCCCAATTGAAGGTTCATCTAACACATATAGAACCCCTAACAGCCGAGAACCGATTTGTGTTGCTAGACGGATGCGTTGAGCTTCTCCACCTGAAAGACTGGCTGCGGTGCGGTTGAGGGTGAGATAATCTAAGCCCACATCTACCAAAAAGCCAAGCCGGTCTAAGAGTTCTTTGAAGATGCGGCTGGATACTGTCCGGTCTCTTGGGCTAAGATCGGAATCTGGCCGAGTGAGTTCTGTTGCCCACTCTAGTGTCCGTAACACCGGCCATTTCGTGACCTCTACAATATTGACTGCGTTTATTGTCACTGCCAATGCTTCAGGACGCAAACGGTCGCCACTACAAGTGGTGCAAGTACGTTCGCTCATGAAATCCGAAATCTTGGCTCGCATGTAATCGGAGTTGGTCTCGCTGTAGCGCCTTTCCAGGTTGGTAATGACCCCCTCAAAAGTAGTGCTGAAGGTTGCCTGGCGTCCATTCTTGTTGCGGTAATGGACGGTAACCTCTTTTCCATTGGTTCCATAGAGGATGATATCTAATTTTTCTGGAGGAATGGATCTGACAGGAGCATTTAAATCAATTTCATAATCACGCGCAGCTGCTTCTAGGGTCTGCCAGTAATAACCACCTTCGTCCCGCGGCCCACTCCACTCGGAAATAGGAATGGCACCTTCATTCAGAGACATGTCAGGATCTGGAATGAGCAATGCCGGGTCAATTTCCAGCTTTCCTCCCAAGCCTTGACAATTTGGACAGGCTCCATGAGGTGTATTGAATGAGAAGGTACGAGGTTCGATTTCAGGTAAGCTGACCCCATGTTCGGGGCATGCCAGGTGCTCGGAATAATATAAATCGCGGGCTTCATCCGGGTTGGATATGTCCTGGATGATCAGGTAACCTTCACCGAACTTCAATGCAGTCTCGATGGAATCTGTCAAACGCGAACGAAAGCTCTGAGCTTCCTCGATTTCGGCGGGGAGGCAGATGATCAAGCGGTCAACCACGGCTTCGATATTGTGGATTTTATAACGATCCATCTCGATCTGTTCGTCGAGTTCGAAGATTTGTCCGTCGACACGGGCGCGCACAAAGCCGGAATTTCGAATTTCCTCCAACACTGCTTGGTGGGTACCTTTCCGGCCTCTTACCAGCGGGGCTAGGATTATGACCCGGCTGTCTTCTGGGAGAGTCTCGACCGCGTCAACGATCTCCTGGGCGGATTGTCGTGAAACTTCACGCCTACAGATTGGGCAGTGGGGAATACCGATACGCGCGAATAGTAGCCGTAAGTAATCGTAAATTTCGGTGACAGTGCCTACCGTTGAACGGGGATTGTGTGAAGCGCCCTTTTGATCGATCGATACCGCCGGAGATAGACCTTCAATATAATCCACATCAGGCTTATCCATCTGGCCTAGGAACTGGCGAGCATAAGCAGAGAGTGATTCGACATAGCGGCGCTGACCCTCAGCAAAGATTGTGTCAAAAGCTAGGGATGATTTACCGGATCCGGAAAGGCCAGTGATAACCACAAGGCGGTCACGAGGGATTTCTACAGTGATATTCTTGAGATTATGTTCACGTGCACCAACTACACGGATAACGTTTGAGGTCATAGAATTTCCTAATATAAAAGATGATACAAATTATAGCACAAATGTTTCATTTACTGGTGTGAATTGATTGCCCTTCGGCAGATTTTCGTAATTGGGTGGACGAAATTTAGATGATGATATTTGTGCGATAGCCGAATCTAAATTATACCAGCCTATGATTTTGGATGTCTGTTTTTCATAGCAACACATGATTTTACTTTGATTTTTCGTCTATAATTTGGAAACAGGAGGTGGTCAATGGGGATTTTTAAGAAAATACTCGCGTATTTGACTTTATCATCTAACTCGGATGAACATGCTTACAGGCTGCTTGTTCGCTGCAATCGATGTGGGGAGATCATTGAGTCCCGTATCGATCTAAGGAATGATTTAAGCATGTCTTACGAGGATTCAGTGGATCGGACTACCAGCGTTGGAGCACCCAGCTATTTTTGCCGGAAAACCTTGATAGGCAAGCAACGCTGCTTTCAGCGGGTCGAAGTAACGCTGACTTTCGACCAGAACCGAAAAATTCTCGACAGGCAGATTACCGGTGGAGAGTTTGTCTCTGGGAACGAGAGTGTTGAAGAATGATGGATTAGATTGACCGCAGGAACTCTACCACATCCTGGTTGAATCTCTGCGGTTGTTCGATATTGAGCAGGTGTCCAGCATCCGCTACTAGCGACAACTTCGAGCCTTTGATTTTTTCGTGCATGTTTTCGGCTACTTGAGGGGGTATCAGCTGGTCATCCGTACCATGTAAGATCAGCGTGGGGACATCTATTTGGGTCAACAAATCTTGTGAGTCAGGTCGTTCTTTCATACCTAAAAGAGCGCCAACAACACCATTCACCGAGGCACTCTGCATCATGCTTTCAACATGCATAACCAGTTCAGGATGGGAAGTGTAGGTCATTGGTGACATCATTTTGGGGAGCATGTCTGAGACCAACGCTCCTACGCCTAAGGTTTTCGTCTTCTCAGCAGCAGCTTCTCGGTTGCTTTTGCCTTCAGGTGTGTCTGCTGAGGCGCGAGTTGCCGCAAGGATAAGACCGGCGACTTTGTGTGGGTATTTACGATAAAAAGCCAGGCTGATATATCCTCCCATTGATAATCCCCCAATTACGACTGGTTGAACTGCTCCAACGGCATCCAATAATGCCATGCAGTCGTCTGCAAGGATTTCCATTCTATACGTCTCAGGGGGTTGATCGCTTTCTCCAAAACCGCGCATATCGGGTATTATCAACTTGACTTCTTTGGCGAGGTCGCCAATTTGTGGTGCCCACATTTGGCAATTTAGAGGGAAAGCATGGATCAAAAGAAGTGGTGTGTCGCGACCGTAGATTTCATAGTGCATCGTAAAACCAGGTAAATGTAAATGCATGCGAGTCTCCTGAGGTCTTTTTCTAGAATTATCAATCAGCTATCTCCAAAGCATCTGCAAATTTACGCAGTGCCTGAAGATGTTTGGTGGGATTGTCAAAATCACTCCCCATGGTATTGAACGAGATGTGTGTGGCTCCAGCCTCGCGCCATTCCTGGATTTGGCGTTCCCAAAGATCGCTGTCTCCCCTGGCGAAGGGAATAATGGCTTCGATACCAAAGGCGTTGCGGTCACGACCATTCGCTTCCAGGTGCTGGGAAATCAGGTCTATCGACTCCAAGGCATCGGTCGCGTCACGGTGATTTGATATCCAACCATCAGCAAATTTTGCTGCGCGCCGTAAAGCTGGTTCCGCGCGACCACCAAACCAAACGGGTATCGGGCGTTGAACAGGCAGAGGGTTGATGCCTGCATCTGGGATTTTATGCCAGATGCCCTCAAATGTAACCAATGGCTGTGTCCAAAGTAAGCGCATCAGCTTCACCTGTTCTTCTATGCGGCGGCCGCGTGTGCTGAAATCTTGGTTTAGAGATGTATATTCAATTGAGTTCCATCCTAACCCCACCCCTAAGCGTAAACGCCCTCCACTTAACACATCCAAGGAAGCAGCTTGCTTGGCGACCAGAGCGGTCTGCCGTTGAGGTAGTATCAGGACACCGGTGGCAAACTTTATCTTCGTTGTGCAGGCTGCCATATAGCTAAATAAGATGAATATTTCTTGAAATGCCGATTGATAGGTATAGGGGCCTTTCCAACCTCCAGGTCTAGAAGGATTTGCTCCAAGAACGTGATCGTAAGCCAGGATGTGGGAAAATCCTAACTCTTCCACAGATTGGGCATAATCTCGGATCGCAACCGCATCGTTGCCAAATTCTGTTTGTGGGTAGACTACCCCAATGTTTACTTTCTTTTGGACTGTCATGATCAAATGCTTTGTTCCTGTCTCCAGTTCCTGATTTGTTGTGCGTGTTCAGACTCGTGTTTGTAGGTACTTCTGGCGATTTTTTCACTCAAAGAAAGACCTTCAAGCCAGGTGAAACG
>JACUUU010000070.1 GCA_014859065.1 Anaerolineales bacterium | reverse complement strand
CAACCAATTTGCTAGGCTTATAGGACTGCCTAGAGCGCCGGTATTGTTTGGTTTCGATATAGTGCTGCAGCGGCCATTATTGTTGCCTGGCTCGTTGTTATATGTATTAATTATCTACTTGTTGCCAATTCTATTGGTGGCAAAATTACTGTCACCATTGGCAAACAGACTCGCTGCCAGGTTGTTGAAGTACCATATCGTTTATTCTGCACTCGTGCATATAGCTCTTTTATACGGAACTTTGCATATCTGGTCTGGGTTGAACGATTATCGGGTGTTGATTTTGAAACTCATCCTGATCGCAATCATGTTGACTTTGAGTTTGAATGTGGTTAATGGATACATGGGAGAGTTCTCATGCTCACATCCTGGGTTTATGGCACTTGGAGCATATGCAGCCTCCGTACTTAGTGTTCTCTTATTTGTTGATGATAGTTCATTCGGACCTGCCTTGTTACCAGCTGTATTAGGACCGTTTGTTTTTCCCCTGATTTTAGTTGTGAGCGGCTTAGTAGCGTCTTTTGGGGCATTATTCGTAGCAATTCCATCTTTTCGTACTCGAGGTGATTATCTGGCGATTATATCTCTGGCTTTTATGTTTATAGTTAAAAGTTTGATAGAAAATTTGGAAATCATAGGTGGTCCAAGAGGATTTCGCGGTCAGCCAGATTGGGCATCTTTACCTACGATCTTTATATGGACAATTATTTGTTTGTGGATTATCAACAATTTTGTCCGCTCAACGATTGGTAAAGCTTTGAATGCAGTTCGGGATGGTGAACTTGCTGCCAATGCAATGACAGTGAACACCCGCCGGACCAAGATGATCGCATTTCTTTTTGCAGCCTTTTGGGCCGGGGTTGCCGGAGGGCTTTTTGCCCACGTGTTGAGATATGTCAATCCAGGCACGTTTGGTGTTCAGAAATTGGCTGAAGTTTTAGCCATGGTCTATTTTGGAGGCTTGAACTCATTGGTTGGCTCGATTTTTGGTGCCGTCGGTTTCAATATCTTAAGTGAAGCTCTGAGACCACTTGAGATCTATAAATGGATCATCATACCTGTGTTGCTGATCTTAGTGATGATTTATCGCCCCACGGGGTTAATTGCATTTCGGGATTTTGACATCACCAAAATGCTCCAACCCAGAAAACCCAGGAACAAGGAGGCTAGCAATGTCACTGCTACAGATTGAGAACATGACCCATTATTTTGGGGGACTGCGTGCGGTTTATGACTTCAGCCTTGCTATTAATCCTGGTGAAATCCGGGGTTTAATCGGGCCTAATGGGGCTGGTAAAACTACTGTTTTTAACCTGATCACTGGGGTGTATAAACCCACTGAAGGTAAAGTGATGCTGAATGGTGAAAACATCGTAGGCTTACAACCACATCAAATAGCCCACAAAGGTCTGGGACGCACATTTCAGAATATGTATTTGTGGAGACATATGAATGTCCTCGATCATGTAAAGTTAGCCAGGTATTCCAAGATAAATTACGGCTTGTTAGGTGCCTTCTTAGGTACACCTAAGCGATACCGCGAAGAGGCTGAGATAGAGGAATTGGCAAATGATCTCTTGAATTTGGTTGGCATTCACCACCTGGCTGACCAATTAGTGACAAATTTGTCATATGGTGCTCAAAGGCGAGTTGAATTGGCACGGGCTTTGGCAACAGAACCGAAAATCTTGTTCCTGGATGAACCGACCGCGGGCATGACCCTTGAAGAACTAATCGATATGATGGATATTATCCGTCATGTGCATTCCGAATTCGGCATGGCAATTTTTCTGATTGAACACCGCATGAAATTCGTTATGGATTTATGTGAGCGGATCCAGACTTTGGTGTTTGGAGAGGTAGTTGCAGAAGGAACACCTGAAGAGATTCGCGATAACCCGTTAGTGATCGATGCATACCTTGGGAAGGAGATAGAGACTTAATGCTGCTTTCTATAGAAAATTTAAATGTATCTTACGATCGTATCAAAGCACTGCATTCCATCAACTTCGAGGTGGATGAAGGTGAATTCGTTTGTATCATCGGCGCTAATGGTGCTGGGAAAAGCACAACTTTGAGGGCAATCTCCCGCTTGATTCCGGTTGAGCCTGGTTCCAGGATGACCTACATGGGACAGAATCTATTGGATTATCCTGCCGATAAAGTGGTTAGTGAGCTGGGCATATCGCATGTACCCGAAGGTAGACGATTATTTGGCAATCTAACAGTGCATGAAAACCTTAAACTGGCAACGTTTGCACGCAAGGACGCAAGAAATATTGAGAAAGACATCGAGAGGGTATTTGCTATTTTCCCACGGTTGGAAGAACGCATTCACCAGAAAGCAGATACTTTGAGTGGAGGGGAGCAACAAATGCTAGCCGTGGGAAGGGCATTTATGAGTGGCAGGAAAGTCATGCTCTTGGACGAACCTTCCATGGGTTTAGCACCGCTACTGATGGCCAGTGTCTTTGACGCTCTGCGTGACATTAATCAAGAAGGGACAACTATTTTACTAGTTGAACAAAATGCACGCATCGCTCTAAAATTCTCAAAACGTGGTTATGTTTTAGAAAATGGTCACTTAGTAATGGAAGGCAATTCAGAAAACTTGATTACCAACCCTGATGTGAAGAAGGCTTATCTGGGTGGGTAATTATTATTTCTACGGTTGAGAAAATCGGACAAGATCAAAATCGATGATTAAATGAATATCCGGGGCACTCGCTGCCCAATACCACTAGCTACTTCGTAGTTGATGGTTCCCCACCTTTTCGCCACATCCTCTGCCAGGATGTGGTTTTCTCCTTGTTTGCCAATGACGATCACCTCGTCACCAACTTTAGCCTCAGGAACTGAATCGAGCAAAACCATACTCTGATCCATACACACTCGACCGATCACTGGCACTTTTAGACCTCTAATTAGAACCTGATTCCCTGCTATTCTTCGGAATCCATCTGCATAACCCAAGGGGATTGTACCAATCCGATTGCCAGGTTGAGCAATAAATTCATGACCATAGCTTACGCCACGGCTAAATTCAACTGTTGTTATTTGGGTTAAGACCGTCTTCCAAGATAACGCTGGGCGAAAAGCTTCTGATAATTGTACTTTTGGTGATGGGTGCAAACCGTACATTGCTATCCCTAAACGCAGTAATTTGAACCAGGTGCTAGGGTGGGTCAATGCTGCAGCTGAATTTGCAGCATGGATATATTTTGGTTGAAAGCCCGCGTTATTAAATTCCTCCAAGATAATCATCAGTAGTTCTGTCTGCTGCTGAGTTGTTGGGAGATCGGGTTCGTCAGCCCTGGCGAAGTGCGTAAACAGACCTTCAAAAATCAACGAGCTGCTTGAAGAAATGAGGTTTGCCAAATTTGAGGCGTTTTCAGGCTGGACTCCCAGGCGGCTCATTCCAGTATCTACTTTGAGATGTAATCTTGCTTGTTTGCCAATCTTATTAGCGCTTGCTGCAATCGCATCGATTTGCTCACTTTCCCAAACAGTCAAAGATATATCATTTTCAATCATTTCATCATATCGTTTTGGAGGGGTGTATCCTAGGATCAGGATAGGTCTATTGATGCCTGCTTGCCGCAATTCAAGCGCTTCTTCAACCCGGGCGACTCCAAACCAAGATGCGCCCCCTGACAAGGCTGCCTTTGCTACAGGTAAAGCACCGTGTCCATATGCATTTGCTTTGACAATAGCCATTACAGTAACTTTGGTATTTTCAACTACCTGACGAACGTTTTCTTTGATTGATTCGAGGTCGATTTCCACCCAGGTTGAGTAAAGTTTCACGTATCCCATGTGTTTAGTATATCCTTTTATCGATTCTCATACAAGCATTAGCATTCAAATTATAATCATATGAGATAATCACAAGAGTTATGGACCTATATATGTCACAACCAGAAAAATTACCCAGCGGTAAAAATCCAATTCCTGATGTATTTAATGAGCTCCAAAGATCAATTACTGGGGATGTGCGCATAGATAAAGCTACCCGTATTTTATATTCTACAGATGCATCGATCTATCAGATCGAACCATTTGGCGTAGTTTTACCGCGTAATTTAGATGATCTATGTGCAATAGTTGAGGTCGCCAATAAGTATCAAGTTCCAATCTTAGCACGTGGTGCTGGAACTAGCTTGGCAGGACAAGCGATTGGTCAAGCTTGGATTGTCGATTGTTCGCGATACCTGAATAAAATTATCGACATTAACCCAGATGATTTGACCGCTGTTGTGGAACCTGGTGTAATTCTGGACGATCTCAACCATTTTGCGTCCAATTATGGTTTACGGTTTGGTCCAGATCCAGCCTCCTCTGAACGCGCCACCATCGGTGGGAGTATTGCAAATAATGCTGCCGGCGCAAATTCGATCCTATATGGTATGTCAGCTGATCACTTAGTCTCGGCTGATGTGGTCCTGGCTGATGGCTCTCAGACTACATTTGGGTCGCTGAAGGTTGAAGATGTTTTGAAAAAAGCTGATATAAAAGTTCTTGAAGACATTAAAATTGAAGATTTTCTGCCCACAGATAATGGGGAAATAGCGAATTTGGATGGGATGGGAACAGTGGAGGCGAATATTTATCGGGCAGCTTTATTTATTCGCCAACAATTATCTACTACAATTCGAGAAAATTGGCCGCAAACCTGGAGGCGAGCATCGGGCTATAACCTGAATTACTTAATCCCATGGTCACCTTCCAGACCGCCACTTTGGTTTTCAGAACGTTTACCTTACCCACCAGTCACAAAGGGTACTATTAACATTTCGCCTCTTCTGGCAGGTTCAGAAGGCACACTGGCTGTTTTTCGACGACTTCAATTACGCTTGGTACCAAGATCGTCACATACAATTCTTTGTGTCTTAGCTTATCCAAGCCTTTCATCTGCGTGTGATGATGTTACGAGATTATTAAATTATCGACCTTCTGCTGTTGAGTTGATCCCTAAGAACATTATCCAATTGGCCATGGGTGTTCCAGCATACGCGAAAAAGGCTGCTTTCCTAAGAAATATAGAGGCTGTAAATGCAAATTCATCTACAAATTCTACAATAATTCCAGAGGCAATCCTGGTGATTGAATTTTCAGGTGAAAATGCAACAGCTTTGAGAGAGCAGGCGAAACAATTGAGCAAGAATGGATTCCTGGCAGAATCGCCAGAGGCGAAGGAAAGCATTTGGACTTTACGCAAAGCAGGTTTAGGTATTCTAATGTCAAGGACTGATGATACAAGACCACTTTCTTTTGTTGAAGATCTTTCAGTTCCTATAGAACGATTGGGAGAATTCGTTAGTGAGATGGAACGGATTATGGCAGGCCATGGTACTACCGGCGATTTCTACGCTCATGCTTCAGCTGGTTGTTTGCACTTACGCCCCCTCATCAATTTGAAATCTTCTACCGGTTTAAGATCGATGCGCTCGATTGCAGCGGAAGCAGTTTCATTAACAATGCGTCTGGGAGGCTCTGTTAGTGGTGAGCATGGGGATGGGCTATCCCGATCAGAATGGCTTGAAAAATTGTTTGGTCGACAATTACTAAACGCATTCGGTTTATTGAAAAGATCTGCGGATCCAAAAGGAGTGCTGAATCCTGGAAAAATATTGGATTCACCACCAATGGATACAAACCTAAGAATTCAAGTTAAATCATATGATCAAAATCGGCATAATATTGTAAAGGAAATAACTTTTGATTATTCCAAACAAGGGGGATTTATTAATGCCGTCGAGCAGTGTAATGGGGCAGGTGTGTGTCGAAAAAAGGAGGGCGTAATGTGCCCTTCATTCCAAGTGACACAAGACGAGATGCACAGCACCCGTGGACGCGCTAATCTGCTTAGGGCATTGATGTATGGAAATTTACCTAGAACAAATGATACACAGAAGATTCTTTTCGAAGCGTTAGACCTTTGCCTGGCATGTAAAGGTTGTAAAAGCGAATGTCCATCAAAAGTTGATATGGCAAAATTGAAGTATGAATTCTTGAACCATTATTATGCCTATTCCGGGTTTAGCACTCATTTTAGACCCCTGCGGGATTATTTATTTGCCTATATAGGTCTCTGGGGAAAAATAGGGTATCGGTTCGCACCGATGGTCAATATAATCCTGAAAAACCAGATAATTCGTTACACTGCATGGAAAGTGTTAGGAATAACTCCGAAGAGGGCATTTCCATTGATCGAGTCAAACTCTTTTCAAAATCAAGCAGCAAATTATATGAATAGACTTCACCAAAACCAGTCAGTTATTTTGTCTGCGGATAATAATAAGGCATGCATTCTGATGACTGATGCATTTACTGAATATTTTCAACCAGAGGTAGGCATGGCAACATTTAAAGCATTGATTGCTGCAGGTTACCGGATAAAGATCCTACCAGTAATCGGTGCAGGGAGAACATTGATTTCAAAAGGATTCTTAGGAGCTGCTCGCAAACATGCAGAGAAACTTACCAAGGCAATCAAGAGCATCGATCCCCACGGAGAAATGCCCGTGGTAGGTGTTGAACCATCTGAAGTCTATACCTTGAGAGATGAATATCGTGATTTAAAACCAGGGGATCGCTATGTTGACGAATTAGGCAAGCGTGTGTTTACAATCGAAGAGCTATTGGTGCGACATCAGATTGGAAATGAGAAGGGAAAAATGCGCATAGCCATATCCTCAATCATCAAGTCATCAACCAACACTCCAAAAATCCTACTCCACGCTCATTGCTACCAACGAGCTCAACCTCCTGCTGATGATGGTTATCCAAATGGGGTGGCTGCGACAATAATAATGTTAGAAACTGCTGGTTATGAGGTATCTTTAGTAAGAGCTGGTTGTTGCGGTATGGCTGGGGCATTCGGCTATGAGGATGAACATCACGATATCTCAATTGAAATTGGAGAAATGGAATTATTCCCAGCGATAAGGAAAGCAAGCAGGGTGGAAGGTCAGGTTATTATCGCAGCATCGGGAGTTTCGTGCCAAACACAAATAAAAGATGGAACCCAAATAACTGCAATCCACCCGATAATGTTAGTTGATTTTCTTCCAAATTGACTTGTTCGATCGGGTATTCGAGATCTTTAGTGACCATTTCACGTACAGAACAGTGTCATTCATCAAAAATTTCTAAATAACCTTTGTCTAATTCGTCGTCGGAAAGGTGTGCATAACGTTGTGTCACGGCAATATTGCGGTGACGCGCCAATTCTTGGGCAAGTTTTAAATTACCTGAGCCCTGTAGGACGGCGGTCACAAAATAGTGGCGGAAAGAGTGGGGGGTAATACTTCCAACAGCGTCTTTACCCAGACATTCTGTAACTCGCTGTGAAACAATGTTGCGACCTGTAGCCGTGGTAATCGGCTTGACCTTCTTGCCAGCGCCTTTATCATGGCGGGCAAATACGGGCAAGGAGGGTAGAGGGCGTCCTGAAGCACCATCAAGTTTTGCACGTCCACTTAGATATGCTCTGAGAGCCTTTAGGGAACGACTTGAGAAACGGACAACTGCCTGACGATCACCTTTACCAATAATGACAGCTTTGCCTTCGTTCCAGTCAATATCGCCACGTCTCAAAGCGCAAGCCTCATGAACTCGCAACCCGGTATCCGCAAGGGTTAAAAGAAAAGCTTTATCCCGTAAATTACGCAACGATTCATTAGGATCATCGGCGGGAATTGATGCAAGATTAATAGCATAATCCAGTAATAATTCAATATAATCGCGTGGGAATTGAGGTAGTCGTTGCCCAGGACGTCGAGCTCTTTGGCGGATTAATAAACGTACTCGGGGTAAATTAAGAACGACCATTTCTTCAGCGACCAGAAATTCAAAAAAACCGGTGACAGCACTGAGATAAAGGCGTTCAGTTGAAGGAGAGAAATATTTTAGATCCTCAGCGAACCAGGAAATAGCAACTTCTTTGAAGTAAGCAATATCTGTTTTGGGAGCAGGGAGACCACGATCAGCAAGTGTTGCTCGAAATGAAACCATTGCATTTGAGTAAGTACGTGCGGTATTATCACTGCGGGAAAGTTTTACGCTTTCCAGATATTTATTGATTGCTGTTTCTATAGTAGGAGAATCGGTAGGATTTTCATGAAGATCGGACATATTTACCTTTTAGGATAAAATACTATGTTTCTGATAATGATAGTTATCAAAAGCAATATTATGATAACAGCTTTTCTTACGCTGTCAACCCCTACCCCATCATTTAACAGGAAAAAAGGGACCTTCTTATGACATTTATAGTGCAATTCATATTATTATTTCTTACGCACAAGAATCGAGAGTTCTTTAAATACCCTAAAATGCCCTGCCCCACTTATTTGCCTATTCAACTTGATAGTTTGTGAGAGATTGGTAGTTTATAATTCAAACGGTTTAGAGACATGAATATCCTCCAGAAGCGATTAGAGCGCCTATCTTTTTTGGAAAATAGATGAATTAGGAGATCAATGAGAAAAGTTGCAATTATAGGAATCGGTCAAACACCTGTTTCTGAGCATTGGGAAAAATCCTTGCGAGAACTGGCAGGTGAAGCAATTATTGCAGCGATGCTTGATGCTGGTCGTGAAACTGCAGATGGCTTGTTTGTGGGAAATATGCTATCTGGTTCATTGAATCGGCAGGAAAACCTGGGAGCATTAATCGCTGACTGGGTAGGTTTACGTCACACTGAAGCTGTCAAAATCGAAGCTGCTTGCGGGTCAGGTGGTGCTGCAGTAAGAGCAGGTTTGATGGCAATCGCTTCTGGTGAGATGGATTGCGTAATCTCGGTTGGGGTAGAAAAAATGACCGATTCAAAATCCAATGAGACTACTGCTGCTTTAGCTACAGCTGCAGACGCTGATTGGGAAACTACTCATGGCTTGTCGTTTGTAGCGATAAATGCGTTGATCATGCAAAGATATATCCACCAATATGGTTGGAAGCACTCGGATTTTGCACCTTTCTCCATTGTAGCTCATAATAACGCGGTGAATAATCCTTACGCTCGACTTTCATTTGCTATCACAGAATTGGATTATATCAAAGCTCGTATGATTTCTGAACCGATCAATCTCCTGGACGCCTCCCCAACTGGTGATGGAGCTGCTGCAGTTGTTATGGTACCAGCGGAACTGATTTACACGAATGGGCGTCCAAACAGCCGTCCGTTAATTACCATAGAAGGCTCTGCCCTGGCAACTGACACTATTGCTGTCCATGACAGACAGGACCCATTGTGGCTGTCAGCCGCTGAAATTTCTGCTTCACGAGCATATTCGCAATCTGGCCTCACTCCTAATGACATCGACTTCTTCGAGCTGCATGATGCGTTTTCAATTATGTCCGCTCTATCGTTGGAAGCTTGTGGCTTTGCTGAACGTGGACAAGGGCCTCAGCTTGGTCTAGATGGAGAAATTACAATTTCAGGAAACATACCTGTTGCCACCATGGGTGGATTAAAAGCCCGTGGTCACCCAGTAGGCGCAACCGGGGTTTATCAAATTGTTGAGGTTGTTGAACAATTACGTGGCCAAGCAGGCTTAAATCAGGTCGAGAATGCGTCCATAGGAATGACCCAAAACATTGGCGGGTCTGGGGCTGCGATCGTTACCCACATTCTGCGAGCTCACAAGTAAGCAAAGTTTTCACTTGACGATAATATAAGTTGTTCTATATTAAATGTTTGAGCTCGTTTCGTTTGACTAATGGCAAACAACCTCCCCATCAACCCTTGTTATTCTGCAAGACAGATCAATGAATGGATTAATTCCTGAAAAAAATAAGTTGCGAATCGGCATAGATATCGGAGGAACGTTTACAGATTTTGTGATTTATGATGCTGATTGGAAAACCATATACTCATACAAGATTCCTTCAACTCCTGATGATCCATCGAAGGCAGTCCTTCTGGGTTTGAAAGAGGGTCTTGGAAAACTTGGTTATGCAACTACTCCCATTGAGCCTCAGATTATTCATGGTTCGACAATAGCGACCAATGCACTTTTGGAACGAAAAGGAGCGATAACTGCCTTAATAACAACTGCAGGATTTAAAGACATAATTCAGATTGGTCGCCAAAATCGTCCAGAGCTTTATGATTTTAAATTTGAGGTGCCTTCCCCTTTGATCCCTTCCGATCTTCGCATGGAAGTCAAGGAAAGGATTGGGCCAGATGGTAGTGTCATCGAAACTCTTGATGATGGTGAGTTGGAAGATCTCATAACGTATATCTATACGCAAGATATTGAATCTGTTGCAGTTTGTTTACTGTTTTCATTCACAAATCCTAGTCACGAAGAAAAAATTAAAGCGAAGTTGCTGAAGGGTTTTAAAAACAACGATACTGGCTCCCCATTATTTGTTTCAGTCTCACATGAAGTATTATCCGAATTCCGGGAGTACGAACGAACGAGCACAACCGTTGTTAATGCTTACGTGTCGCCAATATTGGGGAGTTACCTAACCCAGTTGGAAGAAATGCTGCCAGTAATATTCAATACCGATTCACCAGGAGATATAAAATTTCGTGTAATGCAATCCAATGGTGGAAGCATCAGTATTCAGGAAGGACAACGTCTTGGAGTTTATTGCATTTTATCTGGGCCAGCTGGAGGTGTTATAGGCTCTCACTTTATTGCAGACATGATTCTAGATGAAACAGAGACGGATAAAACGAATTCACCAGAGACACCACAAAAGAAGATTATTACATTCGACATGGGAGGTACATCAACAGATGTTGCTCTTATTGATGGAGAACTCACAATAACCAAGGAAACGATAATCAGTGGTTGCCCTATTGGAATCCCGGTTCTCGATATTCACACCATTGGGTCTGGTGGAGGATCAATTGCTCGAGTCGATCCTGGAGGTGCCTTGCGAGTAGGGCCTGAAAGTGCCGGTGCTGAGCCAGGACCTGCCTGTTATGGTACCGGTGAATTCCCCACTGTAACAGATGCGAACCTGATTCTTGGTCGCATGGCAGAAGATTATTTTCTTGGTGGGCGTAAAGCTATTAGTAAAAACCGTTCGCTCCAAGCCCTTTCTAAATTAGGTCGTGAAATGGGTTTAAACCCATACCAGGCAGCATTAGGCGTGATAGAGATTGCCAACACCCATATGGAACGCGCTTTGCGGGTTATATCAATAGAACGAGGCCATGATCCAAGAGGCTTCTCACTGATTTCATTCGGTGGTGCAGGAGGTTTGCATGCTGCAGATCTAGCCCGCCGCTTAAGCATACCAAGAGTTATCATCCCACCAATTGCGGCCACTTTTTCTGCTTTTGGGATGCTCGTTGCAGATGTGATCAAGGATTATTCCAGGACCGTTATGCTTCCAGGAGACACACCTGTGAACACGATTTCTGACGCATTAGAGGTTCTTGTTAATTCCGGTCTCCCCAATGTTCTCAATGAAGGTATTCCAGAAGAAGATATTACTATCGAGCGGCTTTTAGATGTTAGATATGTCGGACAATCTTATGAATTAACCATTCCATTTGACAATTTATTTGTAGATAATTTTCATCGGGCACATTTACACTGGTATGGTTATGAACGCCCCAATGAGAAAATCGAAATCGTTAATGTAAGGATTCGTATCAAGGGGCACATTAATCCACCGAAATTAGTTGCACACCAAACAAGACCACCGGATCCGTCCGACGCTTTCCTGGAAAAACGACCTGTAATTACCGGAAACAAGGGTGAATGGCTGAATGTTCCATTTTTTATAGGCGAAAAACTAACATCCGGGAATCAGGTTTTAGGGCCAGCCATCATCGTTCGAGACGATACTACCGTTTATTTAGGTGCATTTGATACTGCTTTGGTGGATAAATATCTTAATCTTGTGATTAATGTCGGTGGTTATCATGGAGCACGAGCCAAATCCAATTCGCATTGAGGTCTTCAAACATCTTTATTCTTCAATCGCTGAAGAGATGGGTGTTATTTTAAGACGAGCGAGCTACTCCCCCAACATCAAGGAACGACGCGATTTCTCTTGCGCAGTCTTTGATGCTCATGGCAAGATGATCGCCCAGGCTGCACACATACCAGTCCATCTTGGTTCGATGCCGCTATCAGTCGCAGCTGCAATCGAGAAATTTACACATTACAACGGTTGCAAACAAACTACAAGTCTCAATCCTGGTGATGCAATTCTGATGAATGACCCGTTTAGAGGAGGCACTCATCTTCCTGACCTCACCTTGGTATCACCAGTATTCTTAGAAAAATCGCTTAATGGAAAAGAAATAAGTAAATTTGAAACAGATGTTTCGGATGACCAACACATTCTGATTGGATTTGTTGCCAGTCGCGCTCATCATGCAGATGTGGGTGGTATTTCACCAGGATCGATGTCGATTTCCAGAGAAATTTTTCAAGAAGGTCTGATTATCCCGCCAGTAAGATTTCTTTTTAATGGAACGGTGAACCAGGATGTATTAGATTTGATCTTGACAAACGTTCGTACACCTCAGGAGAGATCAGGAGACCTTTTTGCTCAAGTTGCAGCAAACCAAAGAGGAATAGAACGATTACTAAGTCTAGTTCGACGTTATGGGATTGATGTAATTGAAAATACGATGCAAGCGCTTTTAAGCTATGCAGAACGAATGACCCGTGAATTCCTAAAAGACTTACCAGATGGCACATATACATACAGAGATTATCTTGATGACAATGGTGAAAGTGAGGGGGTTGTACCTATCCAGGTCAAAATAATAATAAAAGGGGATGAAGCCATTGTGGATTTCAGCGGCTCAGCTCAACAACAAATCGCCGGTGTAAATGCAGTATATGCGATAACATTATCTGCCGTTAATTACGTCTTTCGCTGCCTGTTGAGCATCGATGTACCGAATAATTCCGGATGTCTCGAGCCAATTACAATTGTTGCACCGCTAGGAACGGTGATCAACGCTCAACATCCTGCTCCTGTTGTTGCTGGCAATGTTGAGACATCCCAGCGTATTGTTGATGTTCTGCTAGGTGCACTCCATGCTGCATGTCCGGAGCGTATTCCAGCTGCGAGCCAAGGAACGATGAACAATATAACGATTGGCGGTAAAACAGACAATGGAACTGCTTTCACCTATTACGAAACAATTGGTGGAGGGATCGGAGCAGGTCCTTGGGGAAGTGGACCCTCCGCTCTTCACTCACACATGACTAATACGATGAATACACCTGTAGAAGCTGTAGAATATGCTTACCCAATAAGAGTATTACGTTATGAAATTCGACAGGATTCTGGTGGTGCTGGTCAATATACTGGAGGAGATGGAATCCGGCGAGATATTCAATCTTTAGTAGAATCTCAACTCAGCTTGATAACCGAGAGAAGAATAATATCTCCATATGGCTTAGAAAACGGCCATCCTGGGGCTAAAGGTGAAAACTTATTGATTAGAGGTGGAAAGGAAATTCCACTACCAGGAAAAGGGAACTTCGAGCTTAAAAGATTGGATATCCTGAGCATTCGGACTCCAGGAGGTGGCGGTTTTGGAAAACCGGAAATGACCTAATTTTTGCCTTTTAATTTTTCCCAAGCCCCTTTCCATGGGGTTCCCAAACGGTTTCTTTGAGGTAGATTTTCTTTGTTGAGTTTTTCGGCAACTTGGGCTGTTGTCAGCGCAATTGTTGTCCAATCATCCTTGAGTAAACTTTCTTGGATTTTTTGCCCCAATGTTTCTGTCCATGACCACTCAAGTCGGAAACGATCTGCTTTTAACCAATACCCCCGTTTTTCCCAGGCAGCAACTGATTCATCAATGGTTTTATAAATAGCAATTAATGTCAAAGAGATAAAAGCTGCAATATCTCGTGTATATTCATTTGGTTCTTGTTGATGGGCAAGCTCTCTTAGTGCCAGCACAACTGCTCTAACTAGTTTTTTCCTTTCCTTGCCTACCCCCTCTAATTTTATGACTCTACTCAATATAACCTCCCCAGAGAATAAAATATTTCTGCTAAATCTCTTCCTCAGCTACTCAAATACAATTATTCATCACCAGTTTAACTGATGATTATATCTGATTAAAGTGGTTAGTTAAAATCGAGTAGAGGGCGGGGACTAACCGCCCCCTCTCACACCACCGGACATGCGGG
>JACUUU010000422.1 GCA_014859065.1 Anaerolineales bacterium | reverse complement strand
GCTATCTTGGATATGGAAGAATTCAAAGCTTTACCTCTTCCCAAATCCGTGCAAAATAAAGCTCAATCCACCTTGAAGAAGCTCCAGGATCATTTCTATAATAAGTCTATCTCTTAATTAACACAACTCATCAATTAATCGTTGATAACCTGGCGGTATTGTTGTATACACATAACGTGTCATGAACGCTGCTGAGAAAACATCTGAATTAGTAAATATTCCCAATATGCCATTGGTTGCGCTTCAAGCCAATTTTCAGGAATCCCCAGGGAAATACAAAACCAAATTGTTACAATCAAATACAGTAGTGCAATTGTTACTTATATCATCCCCTGTTATTTCGAGATTGGATTGGGATTCGGTCAAGACGACATCTGGAAATGTACCAATTCTGGGATAAATCACAATTGAAAGCCGTGCAGATAAACTCATCCTAAGGCATTATTCATAGACTTCCTTCAATCAAGGATGTGAGGTTTAATTTCCTGCTATTGTAAACATAAATATGAAAATTAATATTCCAGCACATATCCCTAGAATGATTAATGCCAATTGAACATAACCTAAAATTAAACCAGCAGTTGCCATTCCATCACCGGATAATTTCCCCAGACTTTCTCGGATCTCACGCTTAGCCATATGACCGGTAACAACAGCAACTATTGAGCCAATTAATGGCAGCAAAAACCAACTTAAAATGCCTGCCACCAGGCTCACGATCGCTAATGTGCTGGATTGCACCTGCTCTTGTGGATAATAATCTGTCATTGAATACTCCTTTTTATTAATTGGATTAAATTTCGTCGATACTACTTGGTATCAAGTTTTTTTTCGTACTGATAAAGTCATTATTTAGCCACGTTCCTCATAAATGGTATTCTCATCCCCTAATAAATTTCAATCATCGGTTAAGACCTCAATAACAGTTCATTTAAGCCAAAGACTTCGTTTGATTCCGCTTTGATCTGCGCCACATCCACCAAATCACCCAAGAAGTTAGAATGATGATTAAGGCAGTGAGCAATACTGGCACGACTATTGCAAGGATAGAAAGTATAGTAGCCAAAACATCTTCAGCCAGGCTCACAGGCACTTCTCCAACTCCGGCTGTTGATGCTGTAACTGCTGGTCTTACAGCAAATGACTTTACGGCATGAACACCTCCGGCGACCAGCAACCCGGCAGTTATCGATAATACAGGATGAATATCCGTGACAACTTGTGCGCTGGAAGCAAAGACTATCGCCCCTGCTGTGGGTCTGATAAATGATTGAACAATATCATTGATATGGTTTACTGCTGGAATTTTATCAACCAAAAATTCAATTAATGACAACACAATTAATATCCCAATTACCCATCCATTTGTCAGTGTATCCCAGGGAGAACTCAGCTTAATAAGATCAGTAAAGCGCGCCAATAAAGCTACCAACAGTAAAGGTATATAGGCATTCAATCCAGCGCTGAAGGATAACCCAAATGCAGAAAAGATATTCATTAGTAGTTCCATCTTTCAAAACCTTTCACTGATGCAATTACCTCAACTGCCTTGACCAAATCTCTAAATAGAAAGCCTCGGTGGTCTTATTCATCTAATCATTATCTGTCAATAACCGAATTTGAGAATTTCAACAATCAGATAAATTGGTTAGTTTAGATCAAATTGTAAAAGTCGAAATAATATTTGGACAGTATTTTGTGAAGCTCGAGTAGCAGGTTGTATAGTTGTCAGTAGGGTCGAGATCAATAAAATTATAGATTATTTTCGATAAAACGCAAGCAACAATAGGCAAAGCTTTTTATATGGTGTATTATTGGATTTCTAGGCACACAACTCGGAGGTAAGATGTCATTCCACACAATGCTAACAACGATTTTCCTGGGTATATTAATAACCTCCTGTTCAACAATTCCATCACAACCAATCGACACCCCCACCTCTACAATTCCAATATTCCCTATTTCAAATCAACATGCAACCCTGACTCCCTTTCAACCAGAGCTAACTTCGACCGAGATTTTCAAAACCCCAACCCCTTCCTCAACAGAGACCCCTGCTCCAATCTCGAACATGATTGGTCCTGCGAACTTCCCGGAAAATGTAAACCCATTGACCGGTTTGTATGTTTCTGATCCGGATATACTGCAACGCCGGCCTGCGGCAGTCAAAGTTAACATAGTCCCTCGCAGGAACAATCGTCCCCCTTGGGGCTTATCTTATGCAGATCATGTTTACGAGTTTTACCAAAATGCCGGGTATTCACGTTTTCACGCCGTATTCCTGAGTCATGATGCCGACTTGGTAGGGCCTATCCGCTCGGCGCGCATGTTCGATGA
>JACUUU010000421.1 GCA_014859065.1 Anaerolineales bacterium | reverse complement strand
TTTCATGAACGTATCCATCGCCGTCAACTGCCGCAAATGACTGGTGGAAGGGGTTAACCCCGGTATCGAGCATACCAACGATGACGCCTTCGCCGCGATGACCTGATTTCCACAACTGGTCGCGGATTTCTCCACCGGGATAAGCTGTGGTGTGGACATTCACGTAAAGCAGGTGGTTCATCAACCAACCTTGTTGTTCGTCGGTCAGGATTTCGGAACCAACCATCGGGTTTTCGGTGTGATCCAGAGTGATGATCGCAGGTCCATTCTCACCAACCGCTCCGAGATGTATGTGGGCAGCGGTGACGTCGGCCATCTCCAGGTCGTGGGAGATCTCCCAGGTCAATTCATTGGTGGTCGGATCGTAGGTGAAGGTACCTTCACCGCTGGCATCGCTGGGGACGGGTGGAACTTCATTGTCACCGCTCAGCGCGCTGAAGAAGGAAAAGAGCTGGTGATCACCTTCCCAAATTGCTGGAGCACCGATCAGGATAGGGCCAACATCGGTTTCGATCTCACGCAGGGAGTCAGCATATACTGCAACCACGTCAGGCAGCTCAACCAGGATTTCAGCTTCTGCATGGGAGACCTCCACTGCAAGTGCATTGAGGGCATTGAGGTACTGGAACGGCACCTCCACTGAACGACCTAAAGCGGCGTTCATCTGGGAGATGAATTCGGCTTGTTTGCCTTCCAGGTAGGACAAATAGGCTACACTGGCGGGCGCAGAAACATCCAGCTTGCTGGCGCCGGTAACAGACAAACTGGTAGCCGCCAACCCATCAATACCGCCGGTATATCTGGCTAGAGATGGGTCAGATAACTGCACGACGTACAAGCCAGTTTCGCTGACTTGCAAGCCAGTGGCTGCCATAGGCGTTAAGTCCGGACTGTCAACTACCGTCTCAACATCATCAGTGAATGATGTTGCACTTACCGGTGTGACTACTAAGGTCAAGACCATCATGAACGTCAACAAACGAAATATTTTTTGCTTCATACCATTTCTCCTTATTAGAGTTTAGTGCCCTATTGAGGGGGTTATTATGAGTGTCCTGAAGCATTCTTCTGAATTGGGTGCCCTACACAGCGTTTGTGGTAATTTAGAGATGTTATCTCTGAAAACTCACCTCTCCTTGACCATATCTAGAACCAATGGGCATTTAAGATGTGTATGTTGAATTGACAGGATTTCAACGGTGTGGGGCAAGAAATGCTGGCAGGAGCCAGTTATTACAGTTGGAAAGTTAAATCATAGGCAGTCACCTCCGGATGAAATTAGTGGGTGAGTATCTCTCTGCAGGCGCGTCAAATCCCCGTCAAGTTGGAAACAACGATTGGCGTGTACCATCTCCACAAATTTTTGGATTAACCCCTTAGTGAGACGCATATCTAGTTTTATGTTCAGGTAAGAGTTTTGATGCAGGCTTTTTTGGAGTGGATAACAGCAGTGAGATCGCATTCAGGACTAATTTTACCATTAAACTCGTGTAACGCAATATTTTTTTGCTAGCTTCAGTGCTGAGAGGTGAGGGTTGTTTGGCAACCTTTCGGTTCGGGAGGCTAACAAGCGTGTAGTACGTGGATATTTGTAGGTCAGGTTTCCTTACCTGACAAAATAAGGTGGTAATGTAATTCCGCCCTACGAAAAGGGGACGCGGACGAGCGCAGAGGAGGTGCTGGCGTTTGTTGCCAGCTGCGACGGAAGACAGCAGCTGTAAATAAAAATTAAAGGAGGCGGTCCGTTGGGACCGCCTCCAGTCTAACAACCAACTATCAACAGGTCACTTAATTCTTATTGACAATCGGGGTGAAGAGATAGTAGAACTCCGGTTCAGGCACCACAGCGGACGTGGTCAGTGTGGAGCTGGCAAAGACTTCCTCATCGCCCAGTGAAGTGGCAGTAACCACAACTACGTCAAAGTCGCCATCTGCGGCATCCGCCGGGATGGTGACGTGAACGATAATCTCAGCGCTCGCGCCGGCTGCCAGTTCGAAGCTGGTCTCGGGCAGATGTACAACCCATTCACTTTCACCCGCTTCTAGCTCGAATGTATCGAGCGCGTTGCCGGTGTTGGTGAGGGTCAGGGTGTACTCGACCGTCTCGCCAGGTTCAGCGGAGAGGGCGTCTGCCTCGGGCTCAAGCATTAAGGCGTAGACCACGTTGGCAGTAGTGGTCAGTTCGGAGTAAGCTGATAGCTCTGGGTTGTTTGCCGAGGTGGCGGTGATGGTGACCACGTCGGAGTCACCTGCCATGGCGTCGGCTGGGACGGTGACGTGGACGATAACGGCTTCGCTCACGCCAGCATCCAGTTCGAAGCTGGTCTCGGGCAGATCTA
>JACUUU010000420.1 GCA_014859065.1 Anaerolineales bacterium | reverse complement strand
TATCTGCGCATCCTGGATAGCGAGCAAGCTCTCGAAGATGTGGGCATACCCCTGGCGCGGGAACTGCCCCTCGATCCGGGCAATCAGCTCCCAGACGAGTTCTTCATGGCGGTTGGCAGCCGCCGGGGTTTCGCCCGAGATGCGCTGGCGGAAACGGGTGTTGAAGCTATCTTTCTGCCCGGCTGGTATGCTGGGGTCGTCGAGATAATTATCGGTATACGGATAGAGCATGCTGAACCCAAATACAGACGGGGTTACTTCAACCGGCAGGGAGAGCAGCAGCTGCATCAGGTGCATGGAGGAAGCGTTGCGGAATGCCTGGTAGATGTCCTGGTCGTCTATGTGGGGATCGAACTGGCGAGCCATGTGGGTGAATTCCGCGGTCACTTCCCGAAAACCCTGGTCGAGCAGGTAGTCGAAATGGCGGTCTTCTAAGCCCAGCGAGGTTTTGGCGATATTGATGAACAGGTCGATGAGGCGGTCCTGCGCCGCGACAAGTTCATCTGCGGGTGGAGGCGGCTTGCGCAGTTCCACAAAGAGGGTATCCAGATAGGTTTGCATCTGCTTTTCTCTGTCGAGCTGCTGGCGCACGCTGTACGCCGGACCGAGATCGGGCAAACTGCTCTCACAGTCGTACCAACGCTGCTTGAATTGATAGACCAGATCCTTCACCATTTCTGAAACCGGGGCGCTGACCTGGGGCTGAGAGAACTCCATAAACACACTCCTTTACCGGGCAAGGATAAACGATTTAATGGCGGCGGGCAAGGTCAAGCCCGAATGCTGGCTAGCCTGGTGAGGCGATGGGACAATTGATGGAAAATTTGCCGGAAGACACCCAAGATAAGGTTGTGGAGCTCCTGCGGGATTTAATAGCCGAGATTCAAGCCGAGGCTGCTTGGTAACCTCTTTTATAAGATCTCAGGATAAGGTTGAATCTGCCGTGAAAATTGCCAGGAAAGAAATTCTTGAAGGCAAATCGATAACCTTCCAGGTTGAAATTTGAATTACCCGCTTCGCAGGATCAGGATGGGTAGATGCAGCCGGGTGAACAGGTGGTTGCCTTCATCCGGGTCTGGGCAGGGGGCATCGGCGAGGAACCAGCTGCAAGTGTGAGCGGAGGTCTTGAAGAACTGCATGAGCAGGTCAGCCACTTTTTCACGGCCAGCCGGGGAAGGATGTGTCTGGTCTCCGGCAAAGTCGTTGATCTCCCAGATCAAACCATCTAGCTGGCGAGGGTTCATCCCATCAGCCCACAGGTAAGCTCCCCAAGAAAGCCAGGGAGCAGTCCCGGCGTTGTAATCGAGACTGCCAGATTGCGGGTCAACCTGCCCGCTGTCCATCTGCTCGATCTGCGCTTCGAGCAGCCATTTGACCGCATAGCCATATTCGTAAGCGTAGGGTTCCGGGTTGAGGGAATGATCGGGGTCGGCATAACCGCCGTAGATGCGGCTGGAGAGGTAAGCTTGCTGAAGGTTTGGATAGAGGGTTTTCAAGGTGCGCACCACCTCCCCCAGGTCAGCCAAGAAGCGCAGGGCATCCGCGTTGGGATGCGGTAAACTGACCTGTGGGCTGCCGTTAGCCAGTTTTACCCACACTGCCTGAACTTGGAGGGGGCTCAATCCCTGATTGGCAAGCTGCGATTCGATGCGGGCGTAGTGCCCATACTCGTCGTCAGGGGAAGTCCATTGGTGTGTCAGCGCGCCGGCGAAGGCACCGTTGATCAAGACCAGGTTGGCGTGGTTGACGCTCTCATCCTGAGCGGCTTTGCCCATGAAGGAATACGGATAGCAGCCCTGGGGTGGTTCCGGACCGGCGTGGCAGAATTCCTGGCTGGCGTTGGACATGCCTATGGAGAGCAGGATAATTTTGCCCTGCGGGTGTGGGTTTCCATCCACGTCGCGGGGCTGGATGCTCGCCGCGCTCTCCAACCCGGCGCGGTGGTGTTGGTCGGGCATCTGGCTGCTGGACCCCGGGTAGAGTCCACCGGTGTAACCTAAATAGGTCTGGTTAGCGGACAGATCCACCAGCGGGATGGGTGTATCCCCGCTGGGGGAAATTGTTTCGCTGGCTGGCAGGGGTTCGACCTGCGCCGGGACGCAAGCAAGCAGGATGAGGGGGATGAGTGCGAAGTAGGTTATCAGGCGCTGATTTTCGGTTAGCAATTGGCTTCCTCCAGATGTGTTGGTAGTGAAACAGGCAGTTTGGGGATCGAAATAGCCCAGCTCAATTCTTGGTTATCTACGTGTGGAGATTATAACGGGAGTAACCTAAATTATACAGGTGGCATTTGGCTAACCTGGCTCGGGAGGTAAATGCGCCCCCACCCCAGCCCTCCCCCATTAAGCAAAATGCGCTCATG